>CAYMXC010000045.1:0-11729 GCA_964394135.1 uncultured Phycisphaerae bacterium | reverse complement strand
CCGAACAGCAGGCGGTCCTGGAATTCGTTCAGGAATTTCACCGCATAATTCGGATCGCGGCTCAGCGCGTTGCACCCGCTGCCGGCGGACAGATCGCCGTAGAGATTTTCGTATCGCCGAAGCAGTTTGGGAACGGCGCCTTCTTCTTTGATCGGGTAGTTCGGATATCCCCAGCGGTCGGCTGCGGTTTCCAATTGTCCGATTTCGGACCAGAAGGGAGGACCGTGGCCGAGGACTTTCAGTTTCGGATATCTCCGCAGGCATAGTTCCAGTTGCGGCAGGCCTGCCTCGTCATAGAGACCATATGCTCCGCCGATCTGCGGCACCGAATCGAAGATCAGTGGAAATCCGACATTCTGAACGTGTTTGAAAACGTTCTGGACCATCGGATCGAGAAATGGCATGTTCGGCATGAATTCGCCGAATCCCTTGCAACCCTGATCACGGTAGTATTTGAGAATATAGTCCAGCGGCGCATTGGCGGAATTGGAAATGGCACGGGGATCGATATTGCAGAAGGCGATGAATCGGTCGGGCCAGGTTCTCGCCATTTCCAGAATTTCGTCGTTGGACTGTGGCAGATAGACCTCCGGACTGACCAGCGGCGAGAGGCACGCCTTTTCGATGCCGATCTTCTCGTAGAGTTCCAGAAGCTGCTGGGGAGTAGAAAACGCCGGCTTGCCGTCAATCCGCGGCCAGGGATACTTGTACGCATGTGCATGAATGTCGATAAACATAGAAATCTCCTAAAAAGGAACAAAGGTGTTTTGTTGTCGGATCATGAAACAGCGATTCGATAGCGATAGTAGTCGGCCTTTTTCCATTCGGTTTCTCTCCGTTCTCCGAAGCGGGTAAGGAACACGACGACGTCGCCGGTTTCGCGATCCTGATAGAATCGGAAATTCGACAGTTGTGTGCCTGGCGAGTCGGAACCCGATCGCTGATCGATGATCATGAGAGTATCACGTTTAAAGGCAAATGGCTGTTCCTTAACTTCCAGTATGACCAGCGGACTTCTCGGCCAGTTTCCGCGAGCTTTTTCCCCACCCATACATAGATTGCCCATCCAGTACAGTTTGCCGTTGGCAATCGACCGGAACAGTGCCGACCCTGTGGCGGACGATTCGACATATTTTCCATCGGAGAAAGACATGGGCTGGGGCTTGGACCACGTTTCACCCTGATCGTCGGAAAACGCCATCCATTTGTAGCCTGGGCGGTCGAACGCAGCTTCGTTCGATCCGCGAATGATCATTGCGATTCTACCGTCGGGCAGTTCCGCAACGGTATTTTCATCGAATCCCCGCGTACTGCATTGCAGATCAAATTCGACCGGCCGGCTCGGATGCCACTCAATTGAGCCGTCGCTCTGATAGTCGCCGATCACAACCAGCGATTGATCGGCCGGTGCCCAGCAGTTGGGATAATGGATGGTTTTACCCGATGCATCGGCCACTGTTCTTATAGCGGGAAAAAGCAATCGGCTTTTCGCGATTTTGATCGGAAACGTGAAGCTGACCGACAGACCAAATTTGAATCCGAAATCCGTTTCGGTCGCAGGGCCCCAGATGCCCTTGTCGCAATCGTAAATCTTTATTTCCAGTTTCATCGGCTGATCGACGTCCAACCGGTCGTTGGGATACAGCCTCTTGCCGGCCATTGTGATGAATTGATTCGTGTCGGCATCGAAGAAACCGCTGTATTCGGCGTATTTGATCTTCCCTTCGGGAACTGCCGTGCTTTGCTGTGCGATGGTGGGGGTGTTCCACGTTCGGCCGTTATCAAAGCTGACGATGTCAGTCCAGTCGTCGCGGTTATCCGATTCCAGTTCCCAGCCGTAGCGATGGATCAAAATCGGTTTTTCGCGGTGAATATAAGAAACGAATGCAGGAAAGGCGGCACTGTTTTCGCGGTGTTCGATGAAAACATCTTTGCTTACTACTTTCATGGCTGATCCTTGCCGTTTACCGTATCGCCGATTGCCGGCGAGTGCCAGATTATTTCATTTCACATTTCCGCAAGATGACAAAAAGCACGGACAACCTCAGTTGTCCGTGCTGAGTATGGAGTTAAATTGGTTATCGTCGTGCGATCCGGTGGGTGGAACTCCATCCGCCTATTGTCTCCGGGTTGCCCTGATCGTCGGGGAGCAGGTCCTTGTAATTTTGAGCCACCTTTTTATACGCGTTGGCATGTTCTTCGATAATTTCCGGCCGATAGTGTTTGAACCATGGAAGTATGCAGATGCGGGCGTTGATACCTTCCGTCACGGGTAGGCTTTGCGGTTTGTAAGGTCCGTTGGCTTGGTTGTAGGCAAACTGCGTCGGCTTGCCGTGGCCGTAGACATCCATCGAATAAAACAGTGGATGCAGGTGGAGCGGCTGGTTGCCTCCTGCTCCGCCCGACGTGCCTTCCGCGGCCAGTGCTTCGGCGAAGCGCGTTACCGACAGTCCTCCCAGCTCTTTGCTGTTATAGAGTGCCAATGGGAAATACCAGCCGCCCTTGGTACTATTGGATCCCTTTGCAGGCCTGATCGGTTTGATGCCCGGGGTTCCGTCCACCAGGTCACAGAAATAATTCATCGCCTTGTCGATTTCCGCCATCTGCGACGGATAGTTCTTCAACTGGACCATGCCGAAGGCGGAACTTGCCTGATGCATGCGATATTTGTATCCGCCGCAGGGGATGCCGGCGAATTCTTTAAGATCATCGAGTCGGATTTGATCGTGACGTTCGTAGTGGCCGAAGAGCAGGGCTCGCTCGTAAATCCGCTGGTCGTCGGTAAACATGATCCCTGCCTCACCGACCGCGAAGGATTTGCCTGTCATGATCGAAAAGCCGGCTGCGTCGCCGAACGTGCCGACCTCTTTGCCCTTGTACAATGCGCCATGGGCGTGCGAGCAATCTTCCAGCACCTTCAGGTTATGTTTGCGTGCGATGGCCATGATGGCATCCATATCTGCCGGCATGGCGGCATAGTGGACCACGACGATTGCCTTGGTACGTTTGGTGATTCGATGTTCGATATCCTTCGGATCGAGGCAAAGGGTTTCCGGATCGATCTCGGCGAAGACGACGGATGCGCCGAGGCTCAGCAGCTGGACTGCCGATGCCCAATAGGTCAAACTCGGGCAGATCACTTCGTCGCCAACTCCTATGCCCATACCGTACATCGCGCAGTGCAGGGCGGAAGTTCCCGTATTGCAGCCCAGGCCATACTTTCGCCCCAGACGCATGGCATATTCCGCCTCGAATTTTTTGGTGATATCTAGTCCTGACATCGCTCCCTTACGAATGACGTCCAGCACGGCGTCTTCGTGTTCTTTGGTGACGATCGGCCAGGTGAAAATGTCGCCATGACCATCACTGACCGTTTTTTTGCCGCCCAGCAGGGCGAGTTTCGATGATTTTTCTGCAACTGTCATTGTTTGTAAACCTCCACAAGAATTTTTAAAAGTAAAGATTAAAAATTAAAAATTAAGATATGGATATTCCCGTTTCACTCATCATTTTTTTCAAAGTCGCAATTTCTTTTTTCGGAATCGAAGGGTCGTCTTTGGCGATCATACATTCCAGAGAAATCGCACCTTTATAACCGATTTCCTTCAAGGCGCGAAGCATGGGGCGGTGGTCCGTTCCGCCCTGATCGAGCAGTGTAGCCTGGAAAGTCTGTTTGCCGTTTCTCGTTTCGCAGAGGAAGGCATGCGGCAGCGATGAATCGTTTACCCGCAGTTCGTCCTTTACGTGGACATGGAACAGACGGTCGCCGAGTGTCCGGACCGACTCTTCGCCGTAATTGACGCCCGCAATGTACATGTTGCCCGCATCGTGGATGGCTCCGAAATTGTCCCGTCCGACCAGACTGATCAGACGCATGATATCGTCGGCCGATTCGATCAGACCGCCGGTATGGATTTCGCCGAGCAGCCGGACCTTGTATTTCATCGCCAGGTCGCAGGCTTTCTGCATCCAGGCCACCGCCTCCCGCCAGTGGTTTTCCGTCGCTCGATAGACCGGCGTTCCGCCGGTGAAATGGCGGACCATGTCGCAGCCGAGGATGTTGGCCAGTTTGCAGTGCTGTTCAAGCGCTTCCAGTTGTCTGGTGCAGTGCTGGTAATCTTTGCCGATATAGTCGCCCTCATAGCCTGCGATTCCTATGATCTGGATGTGATTTTTTTCACAGAGATTGCGGATTTCCCGTGCCCGGTCCGGTGTCGTGTTCGGAGGAAGGTGGGGGTCCAGTCCGCGAAGTTCGATTCCATGATAGCCACACTGCGCAAGATTCGGAACGATCTGCTCCAGCGGAAGGTTGGCCTGCATGACGGTAAAACAGGATATTTTCATATGTATGTTCCTCTGGGCGATACGATTGTGCAATTTCCATGCCAACCTGATTTTGCGCGAAAGGCGCTTCCCATTAAGTCCAGAATGTGATAAATTATTGTCAATTGATCAAAATTTGTCAATATGGAGTATTCTGAGATGGAAACCGTTTTATTGACCAGCGGCTATCATCCTATGGTGCTGGAAGAGGCCCGGCGGCTTTGGAATGTAGTGGATATTGCAAAACAGCGTGAAGCACTGGAGTATTTGCGAAGCTGTCATGAACTGCCGGCCGCCGCCTGTGTCGGAAACATTTATACTGACGACATCCCATTATCGAAGCGAACCGATCTGGACGCGTGGACCATGATGAGTGAGATTCACAAAATCGATCCGGACATGCCGGTGATCATCTCGACCAAAAGCAATTCGCCCCGAATGATTGTGGACCTGATCAAGGCGGGGGCCTTCGATTTTCTGGTGGAGTGGCAGAATCCCAACGATCAGCAGCAGGTGATGACCTCCGCCCAGGAAACGGTTTTTGCCCTGAAGCGAGCGGTGCAGTGGCGGGTGATGCTTCGTGAAAATCAGAAGCTTAGGGAAGATTTGATCCGGCGGAATATGCCGGATTTTATCCAGGGCCGATCTCCCGTGATGATGCGCGTGGTGGATTTGATTCGCAAGGTCGCGCCGACGCCTGCCACAGTGCTGATTACTGGTGAATCGGGCACCGGCAAGGAATTGGCAGCCAGGGCCATTCATGCTCTGTCAGCTGCGAAACAGGGACCATTTATAGCAATAAACTGCGGGGCGTTGACGGATAATCTTCTTGCCAGTGAACTTTTTGGACACGTGAAGGGGGCTTTTACCGGCGCCGACACCAATCGCGAGGGACTCATACGCCAGGCCCAGGGCGGCACACTTTTTCTCGATGAGATTGCGACGGGCTCTGCCAATTTTCAGGTCATGCTCCTTCGTGTTCTTGAACAGCGTCGAGAGCGGCCGGTCGGTTCCTCGGCAGATTATCCCGTTGATTGCCGATTCATCGCAGCCGCCAATCGCGACCTTGAGGAAATGGTCAGGGATGGTTCGTTTCGTGAGGATTTATTTTATCGTCTGAATGTTTTTCATATCGATATTCCGCCGCTGCGCAGCAGGCGGGAGGATATTCCCATGCTCGCCGAATTTTTCCTCCGGCAGATACTTCCGCAGTATGCCAAGAATATCAAGGGGATCAATCCTGCCGCCATGGATCTGCTAGAAGACTATCACTGGCCTGGCAACGTCCGTCAGCTCCGCAACGCGATTGAACGGGCTCTGATCAGTTGTGAAACGGAATATCTGGTACCTGCTGATTTTGACGGCCAGATTCGTAACCGGAACCTGTTGACAGAATCGTTTTCCGATCTGACCAGTTATGAGCAGGCGATGGACCAGTTTGAACGGCGATTGCTGCATTTTGCACTTCTTCGGGCCAAGGGCAACCGCAGCCAGGCCGCCAAGCTGCTGAAAATGAACCGCACTACTCTTAATTACCGTATCAAACAACTGGGATTAGAAAATGAGCAATAAATTTAGGTCGCTTGTCAAGCTGTAAGAATTTCGCTATAGTGGAGACATCTGCATTTGCTGTTCTATACGGGTCGGACGGAAAGGCGAAGTGCAATATGCGTATCAAAAGTACTTCTATAGCTCCTTTATTATTAGCTATATGGCTTTTGTTTCAAATTCCATTCGTATCGGCTACAGATTATTACGTCAGTAATTCGGGAAACGACAGCAACACCGGGACAAGCGTCGATGCTCCCTGGGCAACTTTATACAAAGTAAATAATTTTGACTTTGCTCCTGGCGATGTCGTGCACTTTCAGCGGGGTGGTATATGGCGGGGAATGCTCGTTCCGCGCACCGGCGGGCCGGGTGCCCATGTGATCTATACGGCGTATGGGAATCCGAATGATCCCAAGCCTCAGATCATTGGTTCGCTGGAAATGAACGATCCGGGTTGCTGGACTAACGAAGGCAATAATATCTGGTCGACCCCTCAGGCCAATGTAACAGGAAGTGAAATATTGCTCAATCCAAGTTTTGATACGGGCACAACTTCCTGGGCTTGTTATTTTTCGACAATTGCCGGCGCTTCGGGTTCGGTGATTCGTGATACGACGGTTTACGACACCTTGCCCGCCAGCTACAAGGTAATCTGCACCAATCCGGGGACGAACTCTTTCGACATTCAGTTATATACCGAGCCGCTTCAGATCACTGGCGGCAAGCAATACAAGCTGACATTCCGTGCCAAATGCACGTCGTCTTTTACAATTCAATCCGTTCTTTTGCGAAAGCCTGTCAGTCCATGGACCGACTATTTCAGTTCTCACACGAACTGGTCGCCAACCATTACCACTCAATGGGCGACGTATACGATTTATTACGAGTCCAATGTGACGGCTTCGGATGCGCGAATCACATTTTTCCTGGGTAGGGTTATGCCGGCGGGCTCGACTCTATGGATCGACACGCTGAGTTTCAAGGAATTGGATCGGGTCGTTCCGCTGGAAGACGTCGGAAACATTATTTTCAACAATTCGATCTGCGGCACCAAGGTGTGGTATAAATCTTATGTGAACGGGCCGACCAAGTTTTATTATGACGGCAATCAGTTTACGGTCAAAGTCTATTCCACACAGAATCCGGCGCTGGCGTACAGTGATATCGAACTGGCCCGAGGGAGACTTATGGTCAACGCGGTGAACAAGAGTTATATCAACTTCGATAATCTGGCGTTGGCTTACGGCGGATCGAATGGAATCGAATTGTGTGCCAGCTGCAACGTCAATATTACTTCCTGCGATCTTTCGTATATCGGCGGGGCGGATCAGGACGGTTTTTCAGGCCTGTTGTGGACGCGGCTCGGAAATGCGATTGAAGCATGGGGTAACGCTCACGACATAACGATTGAAAATTGTCATATCTGGCAGGTTTACGACGCCGGAGTCACCAATCAGGGCAGCGACACCAACTCGCAATACAATATTTATTATTTGAATAACACGATCGAGAATTGCGAGTATGCGTATGAGCTGTGGGATCGCCCATCCACTTCGACGATGTACAATATTCATTTTGAAAACAATATCTGCCGGAACGCCGGCGGCTGGGGACATTCGCAGCGGCCCGATCCGTTTGGCGTTTTCGTCATGTGCTATTCCAGCTCGGCCACCATACCGGGCAATATTTACATCCGGAACAACACGTTCGATACAGCCATTTATGCGGCTGTGAATATGACTACGGGATTTACAGACGTGGACAAAGTGATGTTTGATGAGAACGTATATTTCAATCCGGTCGATTCTCCGCTGGTTCGATGGAACGGCGTCTATTACTATACAAATCCTGCCGATTTTGCCCAATACAAAGCCGTTACGGGTAAGGATGCGAATTCCATTCTGAATCCGGTTATCGTTAGCGGGACGGTTCAATTGAAGAGTTATACGGCGGATGTTTCCGCTGTGCCGGTGACGATCGAGATTCGTTCTCCTGGATCGAGCACGGCACTTGAAACGCAAACGGTGAATCTCGACGCGAACGGTCGCTATTCATTTATCACCTACCAGGTGGGTTCGTTTGATTTGACTGCCAAGGCTTCGAACTGGCTGCGACAGAAAAAATCAGGAAAAGATCTTGCGGTCGGTTCTAACATCGCCGATTTCACACTTATCAATGGAGATGCCAACAACGACAACAGGGTCGATGTGGTTGATCTTGGGATTCTGGCTACAAATTACGGTAAGCTCAGCGGTGCTACTGGGTCACAGGGCGATTTCAACGGCGACGGCGCGGTCAACGTTATTGATTTGGGCATTCTCGCCACGAACTATGGCGCTTCCGGCGCGGGCGGGAGCGTTTCTGCCGCCAGATGACGACTAAGCTTTGTGTTCAGCTAATTTTCAGGAAGACCTCTTGTTTGCAATTCTCGTCTTTTTTCGTGTCAGTCCAGCGAAAACGGTAAATCATCTTCTGTTCTCGCTCTGAACTATGAACTACTTTGGCCTTCGATAGATTTTTCATCATTACGGCACGATGATCTTCCGGTTTGAAAAACTCCCTGCGCTGGGAATCTGCGAGCTGTCCGTTCCGCTGGGAAACCAGAATCGTGCCTGCCGGCTGCCGCTGCCGAACCCGTTATTGATTTCGCTCGAACCTTCCAATTGATGTTCCACATGTCCATCGTAAAACAGCATATTCAATCCGCCCAGATGGCGATAGGACTGCTCCCGGCCGCACTGAAATCGATACGACAGACTCGGCGAATCGTTTTCAGGGTCGTCCTCATTGAGCCACGCCCTGATCTGCCGAGGATTGCTCCGGTCGATACGACAACTGTCCGCCAAAAATACCTTGATCGATGAATCGCCCACACGACTGATCTTCGGCAGAAAATCATCCGGCACGAATTTATGAGCCCAGAACAGTGTGCCTGTCTCGCAGCCGGTTTTCGCTTTCATGGGCACATAAGTTAAATATTTGCTGGTGGCGTAGCTTGGTACAAGAGTTTCAATGCTGATTCGGCTGGGGTGGTTGACCTTGGCGACCCAGCTGTTGCTCGGACACAAAAACACCCATCGCTTGCTCAGGTCGTAACGCTGGGGAACCGAGGCTGGAATGACTGTGTTCATCATCAACAGCAGTGGGTTGGCCCAATCGAAAATATGGACCGCAGGCCAGGCGTCTCGCCCCGGATCCCAGATATATTTTTCCGACGACGGATATATGGTTATGTTGGTTCCACCGGGATTGGCGCCGTTTCCGCTGGTATTGGGCGAGCCTGGCAGCCAGTCGTTATAAGAGGAACAGTATGCCGTCATGGCCTGGCCCAGTCCCTTGAGCCTGGAACCGCAAAGTGCCTGCTGACCCCAGTCCCTGGCCGATCGGACTGCCGGCAGAAGAATTATAATCAACAAGGCGATAATCGCGATAACAATGAGAAGTTCAATTAATGTGAATGCATATCGGCCCCAGCCTTTATTGATGGAAATCATAATCGTAAAATACCCAGGATTTAATAGCTTTACAAGTAAAAAAGTGATGGGTGTGTAGAAAAACAAGAAAGATAAAATATAAGCGACGTGCAAGCAACCGTCCTGGGGCCTGCGCGTCGCTTCAGGAGGAGGAGGAAGTACTCTAAATAACCAATTTCCTATATTATAAAGGAAGTATTAAGACATTGCAAGGCATATTTTT
This sequence comes from uncultured Phycisphaerae bacterium, assembly GCA_964394135.1. Lineage (GTDB taxonomy): Bacteria > Planctomycetota > Phycisphaerae > JAAYCJ01 > JAAYCJ01 > CAYMXC01. The sequence continues at coordinate 2,159 of CAYMXC010000045.1, read as the reverse complement.
CAGGATTTGGTTTCTGTAAGTTATTGATAATCATATACATATATTTCATTGATTAAAATATTGTACAGCTCGTGTAAAGATATGCGTGCCCATATATTTGGCAGAGACTTTACTTTCAGTCTGAGTCCAGTGTGGATTCTGTGTTGGCATGATGTGCCTTTCCGGGTGAGGCATCAGGCCGAGGATTCTGCCGCTTGGGTCGCAGATACCGGCTATGTGATCGATCGAACCGTTGGGATTGATTGGATAATCGCCGGTGTTGCCCTGCTCATCCACATAGCGGAAAACGATCTGATCATTGGCCTTGAGCTGGGCAAGAGTGGCGTCGTCGTGCGGAATGAATTTGCCTTCGCCGTGCGCGATGGGCAGGTAGATCATTTCGTCTGGTCCGATAAACACACATTTTTTGCTGCATGATTTCAGCCAGACCCACTGGTCCTGGAACCGTCCGCTGTCGTTATCGCTCAGGGTGACTTTCTGGATAAACTGGCCGTTGATGTTGGGTTCCGGCAGCAGGCCTGCCTTGACGAGGATTTGAAATCCGTTGCAGATGCCGAGGACCAGCTTGTCAGACTGAACGAACTGGGCCAGTTGCGGGCCGAGTTCATGGCGCAGTCTTACGGCGAAGATTTTACCGGCTGAGATGTCGTCGCCGAAGCTGAATCCGCCGGCAAGCACGAGTATCTGATAGTCGTTGAGCAGATTCGGCGTTTCGCGCAGACGATTGATATGCACCGGCTCGGCTGTCGCGCCGGCCTGCTCGAAAGCAAAAATGGTTTCCTTATCGCAATTGGTCCCCGCCGCCCGTAGGACCAGCACCTTTACTTTAGCCATGACTATACCTCAAAAGTTAAAAAGTCGAAAATCGAAAAATGCCGGCCGTCGCCGACCAGAATAAAAAATAAAAATACAAGACACGTAATTATACTTTCTTTATCGCCGATCGGTAGATATTTTATGCCTGATGTCTGATTTCTGATTCCCGATTTGTAATTTCTCACAGTTATTTCTGGCAAAAAGATTGAATATTTTCGAAATTTCCATCTTTTTCCTATTTCATTGGTAGTGAAGACCAGCTATAGAGAGTCAACGACAATTTGAAAAGTATTTTTGTTATGTTCTTTGACAAGTGAAGATACCTCGGATTAAAGGGTTTTCAGGGGTCGGACATCGGGACGATACTCTCGCTCATCGGTCATGATCCGCCGGATTATGTGGCAGAGCCTAAGTGAGGTGGCGGTTACGGCGGCAAGCTGATGCAGACTCTGTTTTCGCTTTAGCAGATAAAACGTGCGGAGATCGCCTTGCTGCTGGTAGGCTCGAAAGGCCATCTGCCAGAGGGTACGTCGCGGGAAAGGATACGCCATGAGTAAGAATAACGAAAATGATGCGGCTTTTGCAATGGGCAGCTGGGATATGTTGAACTTTTCCCAAATACGGTCCTTTGATGGGACAGTCGGCTGCAACCGCTATTTATGCGCCCGACGCCGCCTTAGTATTCCGAGCGGATGGACATCTGAATACGTAGATTGCCCAGCCCAAGGTGTCTCTACCCCACCTCAAGTAGGCCGATTTCTCCTTCGCCACGCGCTCAAGCAGTTCTGGAAGATCAGCGTCATCTCGGTCGGTGCGCGCGTAGTCCGCCATCGCATACCACTGAAGACCTTCGTATCGGTCCCAGTCGTCCTTGCTGCTCACCAGCGTGTGTACCAGGTCGAGCCCTCGCTGCTGGCCTGCTTCAACGTTTTCCGCGTGGCTTCCGAAGGCATCTCTTGTTAGCCCAGAGGCCCGCAAGTACTCGTCCGTCGGCTCCCGCGACCAGTACGGCTCCCCCACGATCACCCAGCCGTCGGGCTCGACCATGCCGACGAGCGCGTCCAGAGTCCGCGCGTGCCCGCCGAAAACCCAGCTCGCCCCAATGCACGAAGCTAAGGTGAGGCTGTGCGGCTTGTCGGGTTTGAAATCAGCGCCATCCATTGGGGTGAAGGTGATTCCTGCCTGTGGCACACGCGCTCTGAGCCTTCGTTCTGCTTCGGCGATGAAGAAGGGCGAGAGGTCCACGCCTACGCCGCGCATTCCGTATGCCTCCGCCAGACGTATCAGAAATTCGCCCTTCCCGCAGGCGATGTCAACCACACGTGCGGCTGTCGGAAGCTGCA
>CAYMXC010000044.1:0-11777 GCA_964394135.1 uncultured Phycisphaerae bacterium | reverse complement strand
GGATAACCCAATGCGCGATACCATTTCGATCCGGTAAGTCGGTAAAAACGAATCATTACGGACATCTGGGCAACTATAGCGAACATGGACCAGGCCAGGATATACCAGCCGATTGTGGACATTTCCCATTCACGGATACCAGCAACGCACAATGCGCCTAGAAAAACAAAATAAGGCAACAGACTCATAATCAAAACCATCACCATGGCAGCGATCACACGCGAGATTCGTCCGAAACAGCCGTAAAAAATTCTACTCCACCCGGCATAGGTTCCCTTGAAGTCTTCGTACATTCTGGTCCGATAGAGGTCGCGGTTCTGGACAACGTAGAGCTTGTGTCCGCCGAATTTGATCAGTCTCGCCAATTCCATATCTTCATTCACGAATTGTCTGGAAGCGCAATGTCCGCCTATCGCCTCATAGGCAGATCGAGTAAAGAGCATAAATGCGCCGTTGGCATAGGCCGCGGTCTTGCCAGGATCATTGACGCGTTCCGGACGAAACCAGATCATCAGAATACCGCTGCAGACGGGCTGAAGGACACGTTCCCAAAAGCTTGCGGTTTCGAGCACGGGTAAGACAGACAGCAAATCCACTTTTTTTTCCAATGCATATTCCACAGCGATTCGGACGGCGGAAGGACACTGAAAGAAACAATCGGCATCGGTAAAGATGAGCAACTCACCTGCAGCATGTTTGGCACCTTCGTGCATGGCATGGGGTTTTCCAAACCAGCCGTCGGGAAGATTTTTAATATGGACAACGCGCAGGCGCCCGTTGGAATTTTGTGCCACCTGATCCATGATTTCGCCGGTGCGGTCATCGCTGCGATCATTGATGGCGATGATTTCCAGGTCCGGGTAATCCTGGGCAACCAGCGAGCGGAGGCATCGCTCGATATTTTTCTCTTCATTTTTGCCCGCCACGAGGATTGAGACTTTCGGGAGGGTTTGAAATTTTCCGACTGGATATCGGCTGTCAAGACTTTCTGCCAAACGTGCGGCGCGGGAGATTTCCAGGTGCCTCAGCAGCCAGATCAATGTATTGATGATCAGATAAAATAAAGCCACAATCCGCATATTCATTTCCTTTCGGTTTCTTGTAATCGGCACCGATACTAAAGGGTACAATATATCACTTTCCAATCCCGAGAAAAAGGCAAGAGAGAAATTCAAGCCTACCCTTTCCAATTTGACATTTACTTTACCACCTTTCCGGCGTATATCCCAGCGAACTTTTTTCTTTTATTCTCTTGCGATTTAAATAACAAACCATGCCGCGTTTAAGGATCGGTGGTTGCAGTTGATCCTGGGATGATTACAATGATAACGTAGCATAAACAAATATTCCTGTGATGGAAGGAAAATACTGATGTTGAAATTTGCGATTGCTGGACTGGGCCGAATCGGCATAACTCATTTGCAGGAATGCCAAATGGTGAAAGGATGCCAGGTAATTGCGGTATGTGACACAAGCAAGGAGCTTCTGGATAAAGCCGTCTCCAAAACCCCAATGCCTGCATTTACCTCGTATGAAAAGATGCTGAAAGAAGTCGATGCGGACATTATTACCATCGCAACGCCATCGCATCTGCACTATCCAATGACCCTTCAGGCCTTCAAAGCCGGTTTTAATGTTATGGTGGAAAAACCGATGGCAAGCAATTTGCATGAGTGCAAAAAAATGCAAGAGGCCGCCGTGAAAGCCCATCGGTTTCTAACAGTCAACCAGTGCAAGCGATTCCAGCCGGATGTGGAATACATCCGCCGTATCATTCGTTCGGGTAAAATCGGGAATATCTGCAGCATATATACAAGCACTTTTGGCTTTACTGAACGGACCGACTGGCAAATATGGAAAAAATATAACGGTGGAATGCTGGCCAACTGGGGCGTTCACCTGGTGGATACAATTCTCTATCTGCTCGATGACGAACCAACGTCAGTTTTCGCAAATTTAAGTCGAATTCTCGATAAAGGGGATGCGGAAGATTCTTTCAAAGTCGTTATCCGATTTAAAAACGGGGCGATTGGCGAAGCGGAGGCCCTCAGGGCCATCTATCCAAAACCCCTTTGGCATATCGCCGGTACAAAAGGCTCCATCCTGTGCGAAAACAGCGGGGCCGTAAACAAAATCCAAACATCGATAGCCACAAAATCGGCTGCCAAAGAATCGGTCTATGAAATCGATTGGAAAAATTACCCCTACGTATTGCATCCTCATTATGCGGCATTAAAGAAATCACTGACGAGTACGAAAAAACCGGTGATCAGCGCCCAAAGCGTACTGAAGACCATGGCGATTCTGGATGCGGCGAGAAAAAGTTCAGCCACCGGCAAAGAAATCAAAGTGCCGCGTTAATAAGCAATCTTTAAACCCCGCTTTCACGATATGAAGCGTCACATCTGAACGTTTCCGTGATAGAGCACTTTCTTTTGTCCGGGGACGATCGTGCCGATAGGGTAAGCCTCACAGCCAAGCCCCGTCAGGTGGTTAATGGCCGTTTGCTCAAATCCGCGTTTAACGACCATTGTCATGCCGACACCCATGTTGAATGTTCGCATCATATCACGCTGATCAACGTTGCCCTCCCGACCGATGAACTTGAAAATCGGCAAGACTCGAATGGCAGACAAATCGATATCAGCATCGAGATTTTCAGGCAAAATACGATTGAGGTTTCCCTCAATTCCGCCACCGGTGATATGGGCTAGGCCATGCAGTTCGGGAGCTTCGAACAAACCACGAATTGCCTGGTAATAGCAGCGATGCGGGGTAAGAATAATGTCCAGAAAGGAAGCACCGTCGATTTTCTGATCGACCAGTTCCGGCCGTTTGGCCATCAATGCTCGCACGAGAGAGTAGCCGTTGGTGTGAAGCCCGTTGGATGCCAGCGCCAGGACGCTATCGCCCTGCTCGATCTTCGCCCCGTCGATGATCAGATCCTTTTCCACGACGCCGACAATGCTCGATGTCAGGATATAAGTACCAGCCGGCAGAACACCTGGCTGTTCAGAAGTCTCGCCGCCGGTAAGAGTGCAGCCCTGCTCGCGGCACGCCTGGGCAATGGCCTGGACAATTCGGCGGACCACGTCGGATTCGAGTTTTCCGCAAATGACGGCGTCCTGAACCGAAAGCGGCCTGGCACCCATCACTGCGATATCATTGATGAGATGATTGATCATATCATAGCAGATCGATTCGACCCGACCGTACTTGAAAGCAAGCAGTTGCTTTGAACCCGGCTCTTCGGTTTTCAGCACCAGGACGGGATGGCGAAATTCGGGAAACCGCGCGTCATATAGAGATGCAAAGGCTCCGATTTTGTTGAGGACCCTGGCATCGGAAGTTTCCAGACTTTTCGCCATTTCCCGTTTTGTTGCGTCGGCCACATCGATATTGACGCCTGCTTTTTCGTATGAAAATTTATCCGTCATCGTTTTTCCTGTTAACCTTTCTATATTCCAAAATCAAAAGCCAATTGTTTTCTCTAGCCTATCCGATAATCAATCTTGTTCGGTCGGCCGGTTCGACGCAGGGAAAGGATCAGCTCAATTTCTCCGGTATTTTTATTGAGGTCGCGAGCGATCTCGACGCAGGACTTTCCCGCATCAGCCAGTTTATAGATCATTTCCCGCTCGGGGTCCACCTTTTCCTGTCTGTCCAGCGGAGATTCCTGAGCAGTTGGAGATTGGCTTTTGGAGGCCAGACCAAGGTCTTCGAGTTTTTTGATCGTTCGATCGGCCTCTTTCAATAGAACCTCAAGCTTGCAAAATCGAGTATCGATATGAGCATTGATCTGGCGGGCCAGATCCTGCAGGTCAATCAGGAGTTTCTGAAGATTTTCCTTAACCTCGATATGATCCCTAAGCGAAGGAATTCGTCGATCGGCCTCATTGGATTTCAACGCGGACCTGCCGCTGGTACGGCGAATAATGCCCAGGGTCATCAGAACAATCGCGATGCCCATAACGATGTATAAAGGCATTTTCGAATCAGATGGCACAGCCAGGCACACCGGCAGACTGTAGATTTGAAAAATTTGAAACACCTGAATCATCGAAATCACCTCGCTTCCGTTTCCAATTGTACCCGTGCCTGTTCAGCCGCCCGAGCCCAGATCTGTCGGAAGTTTGTTCCGGTTCGATCGGAGGCCTTTCGGCAATCTTCAAATTCCGGATTGATCTGAACCAGCTTTTGCCCAAGGTAGCCTAGTTTAACACGAATTTTCCCTTCGGGCAGGATCACGGCGATCATGTCGCGGGCGAGTTTGAATCGCTGCTGGCGGCCAACCCGCAGGCCGAAGGTCGTACCCTGTGTAAGGATAAGTTCTACCAGTGAATCGACATTACAGGGTTCCGCCAGCACTTCTACGCTGGTGGCAGAACGCCCTTTTTTCATGTATATCGGAAATTGGACGACGTCCAGAGCACCGGCGGCCAAAAGTCGCTCTGCCAGAAAACCCAAGTGTTCGCCGGTGATGTTATCGAGACTGAAAGTCAGGACCGCAACTTCATCGGTCTGTGCATGGCTTGCGTCGGCCTCTTCTGCCAGAAAAACACGAAGGATATTCGGATGATCCGGAATATCGCGTGAGCCGGCCCCATAGCCAACAGTTTTCAATCGCATTTCCGGCAATTCCGTTCTTTGGCTTCCCAGTGTGGTCAAAACCGCTGCGCCGGTCGGAGTGGCAAGTTCACCCTCACGGCCGCCGGATTCGATGGTCGAACCCTCAAGCAATTTCGAAGTGGCGGGCGCCGGGACCGGTAGTGTTCCATGCGCAGCCTTGATGTAACCGGACCCGACAGCGATTTTTGAATAATAAAATTGATTGATATTTAGTAAGTCCATCGCGATACATGAGCCGACAATATCAACGATGGCATCCACTGCTCCAACTTCGTGGAAATGTACTTCATTGATAGTACATTGATGAACCGAGGCTTCCGCATGCGCCAGGCGTGTAAAAATCCGAACCGCCCTGTGCTTTACAATATCCGATAATGGAGCATTTTGGATAAGCGTGGTAATATCGGCAAGGTTCCGATGATGATGTTCATGATGATCCATGATTACCTGAAACTGTTTGGCTCTTATGCCGCCCCGCCGAACTTCAGCGAGATTCAGCCGATATCCCGGCAGATTGAGTTTCGCCAGGCCGGCGGAGACAGAGTCCCAGCAGGCGCCGGCATCAATCAGCGAGGCGACAATCATGTCACCAGCTACGCCGTTAGTACAGTCGAAATAAGCCAGCATTCGTAATCGATCTCCCAAGAGTAAAAGTAAAAGTGTCCAACCTGTCGGGTTCGAAAGACACAAGTCTGATCAGCCGTTACGGCTGGACAATCTTATCATCATTGCACATTCTACCCACGAAGGCATTATCCATGCAAATGTGAGTAGTTTCCACAAGTAACTACAGAGTTTTTAATATAAATCAGAAGAATGCCGATAAAAAAGAGTAAATGGAAATGACATTAACAACAACTTCTGAGGGGGCAACGGCGTGCGATAGACGCAAACACTTTCGTTTATTCGCACATTTGCCAATGGATGTCATTTTGCCAATGCGATATGGGAGAAGATTGCGCCGCGTCAGTTCCAATGTTTCTGCCGGAGGGATTTATTTTCAAGGACATCCGGAAGACGGGGTTAGCCCCGGGCAGAAAATTGGGTTGAGAATCGCTATTCCCGCCGGAGCGGGCCGAATGTCCAACCAAGGAGTACTGGAAGGGGAGGCAACGGTTCTGCGGGTAGAACCGATCGTCGGAGGGGGCCAGACAAAACGCGTCGGAGTTGCCTGCGAGTTTTGTCACCCGCTTCGGTTCACCTAAGGGGAAAAGCGTAAAAAGGAGAATATAGAGCATAATACATCCGCTGTGCTCCGAGCGTCTCTCATATTTCCCATTCAAGCACTTCAAGTGGGGCCTGAGCAAGTGTCGGAGCATACCAGTCGGCTTCGGATAGTTGATCGGTGGAAAAGCTGGTCGTAAGGGCAAGACATCGGGCGCCCGCAGCCCTGGCGGCGGCAACACCATTGACGGCATCTTCAACAACAAGACACTGACGAGATTCGAGCCCCAATTTTTTTATGGCGGTCAGAAAGATTACCGGGTGGGGCTTTTTGTTCGCCACATCCTCTCCCACCACAACCCCATCGAAAGTGGCGGGCGGCAAATCGATCTGCGATAGATTTCCATTTACCTTGCGCCAATCGGCGCTGGATGCAACAGCAATTTTTTTGCTCATGGTCCGACACCTGGCAATGAATTCGCGCACTCCCGGCAGAGGTGCAAGCCGGCCACGGATAATCTCCAGATAAATGTCATAGGTGCGTTTTTTGTCCCGCTCGATATCGATGGGAAAATGATATTTTTCAGCCACACCGCCGAGGTATCGGTTTTCACCTGCGCCGACAAATGGGAGAAAATCCTCTGCCTGAACCTGCAGCCCCTTTTCCGCAAACATCATCATTGCGGCACGGCAGATGAACGGCTCGGAATCGAGGAGAACCCCATCCATGTCGAAAATCACACCAACAGGCAAAACGTTTCTAGTTTGTGAATTTGCTGCCATGGTTGGCAAACATAGCAGGAGCCGGTCGATATGTCAAGATCGACAAAGAGTTCTTCCGGTTCAGGCAAAGGCCATGTAATCTGTTCGAATTATTCGATATAATGACGAGAGTTTATTTTCAAAAAAATTTGGACACAATTACGGCGATATGTGCCCCAATCGCAGAAGTTAAATAGAAACAAATAAAATGCTAAGATTTTTTTTGATAGGGATTTTGATTTCAATAACGATCCTCATGGCCGGCTGCGGTTATGAGGTAGGAGCAGTGCAACCAGTTGACCAACCGGTGACGATCGTTCTGACCTTTGACGACGGGCCGCTATCGGCGGATGTCCAGGCAACGGATTTCGATCTGAATCGGCAGGCGATACTTGGACCTGTCGATACCATTCTCGGCACGCTGGCCAAACGCAATATTCGAGCGGTTTTTTATATCAAGGGTCCCGGCTCGCCGGAAAATGGTGAAAAACTCAAAGAGGCCTATCTGGAGGAAATTCCCAAAATGTCCCGGGCCGGCCACATACTGGGATATCACGCATACAATCACGCTCAAAGGTTATGGGGGATTCCGGCACAGCCGCATGGACAATGGGCACTGGATATGAAAAATGATCTGCAAAACCTCAAAGATTATATCAATGAGATTTTCGTTCCTCTGAATATTCTAGGGCAGGATTTTTTCAGTCCGATTTTCCGCCAACCGTTCGGAGGCGACCGGTTACGTGAGATGGAAGGATGGGTGGCGGCGATGAAGTCAGGACTGGTTTGTCACGGCTATGCTATCGACAGCTTCGACTGGACGGGCAACCTTGACGCATTACCCAGCCTGATCGCCCATATGCAGGTGGCAACAGAAGACGACCATGTAGAATTTGTGCTGGCCCAATTCAGTCGAAAGGCGAATGAACTGGCGGACCGGCAGGTCGTGGATGTACTGCTGCACGTGAATCATTTTACTGCGAATCATCTGGATCAGTGGATTGATGCACTGAAGACGGATTTCGAACAGTCCACAGGCAAGACAGTGGTTTTCGACGTACCCGCCTGCTACTTGAATGAAAGCGATTTTGAAATGGATGCCTCAATTTTTCATTTTCTTTTTTAAGTATGTGTCCTTTCAACAACCGCCCACATCGAAAACACTGCAGGATGGATCAGCCCAACCATGTCAATCAAAGATAAAGTCACGTTGTGTCTGCCCAAATTTTCCGGCAGCGTCTTTTCCCAATCATTATCGGTTTTTCCTGTCTTTCCCGCGTAGATGACAATGGGGGAAGTGGGAACGGCAAAAAAGGGGCGGGAAGGATGTTGGAAAAAATGGCGTTTTTCGAGGTTGCATAAAAATTGGGACAGACGAATTCACGTTTTTTGCAGGTTACCGTTGGAAACACGGGAATTATTCCTATATAATAAAAGGTTCTTAATTTTTGGGTATTTGAGAGATTATGGGAATAGAAAACAGAAGAAATTTTTCGATTATTGCGCATATTGACCATGGAAAAAGCACGCTGGCCGATCGGCTCATTCAGACGACGGGTACGGTTTCCACGCGGCAGATGCGCGAGCAGATCCTTGACGACATGGATCTTGAACGGGAACGGGGCATTACCATCAAAGCGAGCGCCGTCACGCTCAGTTATGAATATCAGGGTCAGCAGTATGAATTGAACATGATTGACACGCCAGGCCACGTGGATTTTCACTACGAGGTTTCACGGGCACTTGCCAGTTGCGAAGGTGCGTTACTGGTGGTCGACGCGACACAGGGCGTCCAGGCCCAGACGGTCGCCAATGCATATCTGGCGGCTGCCAACGGCCTGGAGATCATTCCGGTAATCAACAAGATCGACCTTCCAGCGGCCCGGCCTGAAGTAGTGGCGGAGGAGATTGAACACGTGCTGGGCATGCCTGCAGAAGATGCATTGAATATTTCCGCGAAATCTGGAATCGGCATTACGGAACTGCTCGAGGCCGTGGTTACCAAGCTGCCGGCACCCAAAGGCAATCCCGAAGCGCCATTGCAAGCAATGATTTTCGACTCGGTCTATGACGATTATCGTGGAGTAGTGATTTACCTCCGCGTCGTCAACGGAACGATCAAAAAAGGGGATAAGATTCTGCTGATGGGATACAACCGGACCTATCAGGTGATCGAATTAGGCCAACTTCGTCCGCAAATGACTGCTCAGGAGCAGCTCGAAGCCGGCCAGGTGGGTTACTGTATCGCCAATATCAAGGAACTGGGCGACGTCCGCGTCGGCGACACGATTACTCTCTCTGCCAATCCCGCGTCGGCTGCACTGCCGGGCTACAAACCGCCCCAGCAGATGGTTTTCTGCGATTTTTATCCCGGACCGGATACCGAATATCTGCATTTGAAGCAGGGGCTGGAAAAATTACAACTCAACGATGCTTCATTCACATATTTACCGGAAAACAGCGAGGCGCTGGGGTTGGGATTCCGCTGCGGTTTTCTCGGATTGCTTCATCTGGACATCATTCAGGAACGGTTGGAGCGAGAAGCGGGAATTACGGTGGTCCAAACCGCCCCAAGCGTCAGCTACGAAGTTGTCCAGTCCAATGGCGAAGTCTACCGGGTAAATTCCCCCGCCAAGCTGCCTGATCCTTCGACGATTATGGAAATACGCGAACCGATGGTGGAAACCAACATTATCGTACCGGCGGACGGCGTAGGCGGAGTGATGAAACTGGCGGAGACTCGCCGGGGCATCTATAAAAACAGTGAATATCTGTCGCAAAACCGAGTTTTGTTAAAATATCACTTTCCACTGGCGGAAATCATCTACGACTTTTATGATAAGCTGAAAACCATCACCCGCGGCTACGGCACGATGGACTATGAACTAGTCGGTTTTGAAGCTTCGGATCTGGTCAAACTGGATATTCTGATCGCGGGAAAAAAAGTCGATGCCCTTTCGGTAATCGTTCACCGGTCGGTAGCAGAGTATCGGGGACGGCGGGTTTTGCATCGGTTGAAACAGGAAATTCCCCGGCAGATGTTCGAGTGCGCTTTGCAGGCGGCCATCGGGTCGAGAGTCATTGCCCGGGAAACGATTTCGGCGATGAGGAAAAACGTTACCGCCAAATGCTACGGCGGTGATATTACGCGAAAACGCAAACTTCTGGAAAAACAGAAAGAAGGCAAAAAACGGCTTAAACAGGTGGGCAACGTGCAGATTCCGCAGGAAGCGTTCATTGCGGTTCTCGATCAGGGAGACTCTAGCGCGAATGACTAAAATAAAGGAAGCTCAAAGCAGTCAGGAAGTGAGTTGGTCGGCGATCGGTCGATCGACCAAGGACACCATTGAGTCGATCGTAATTGCCTTCATACTGGCGTTTGTCTTCCGGGCCTTTATCGTCGAAGCCTATCGAATACCCACCGGATCGATGGCACCGACCCTGTATGGGGCACACCGAACCAGAACCTGCCACGACTGCGGGTATGAATATGCCTACGAGATCATGCAGACGAACTCACCGCATGGACTGGTAAATCAGTCGCCTTCCATCAATGTGTGCCCCAATTGCAAATGGCAGGATAAGCCGCTGCCGCTGAGCTACGAGGGACGGATGCTGGTGGACAACGGCGATCGTATCCTGGTCATGAAACTGGGATATGAATTGATCAACCTGTTTCCTTCGCTGAATAAATATCTCGGGCCTCAACGCTGGGACACCGTGGTCTTCAAGGATCCATCAGACCCCAACATCAATTTCATCAAACGGTTGATCGGCCTGCCAGGTGAAAAGATTGAAATTATCGACGGCGACATCTACGCCAACGATCAGATCGTACGAAAAACCGATGTAGCTGAAAATTCCCTCTGGTTCATCGTGTACAATAACGATTTTCTCCCTGCCCGCCGCAGCCAGATAGACCCGAGGGAAGTGCCCATGCCAGGCTGGATTCCGGTCGACGCGGCAAGTGCAAAGCTCTGGAACACAAACCAGCGAGTCCTGGTCTTCAAAGGACTAAGTAAAAAATCCGGTACGATCACCTTTACCGAGCCGCCGCGTGATTTTTACGGCTACGACAACCCGGCCAATCCCGCCAATGCCGAATTCATCGTTTCGGACCTGAAAATGGAATTCACGCTGGTCGTCCGGCAGGGTCAGGGCCAGGTGGAACTGGTCCTGAGTAAACGAAACGATGTGTTTATCGCTCAGATCGACACAACAGGCAAGGCTAAGCTCTTGCGTACGACTCGTGCTGACTTCCAATCAGGCAAAAATTCCCGTGAACTGCTGGCGGAAGGAACGTTTACTCCTGTTGAAACCAAAGCTCCGAAGTTGATCTGTTTTGAAAATTCCGATTATCGCGTGCGACTCAAGATCGACAGACAAGTCGTTCTTCAAACCGCAGATGCGCAATACCATCCCCAGATCGACAAGCTGCGAATGTCGCCACCGGAACAGGTCATGCCCTTCTTTCAAATCGGCATGAAGGAAATGGACGGCCACCTGTGGCACCTCAACTTAATGCGCGACATCTACTACCGGCCCGGACGAATCCCCCCAGGATCGTATGCCGATCATAAAAATCCCCATACTGATCAAGCAGGGCCTGCCCATGGGATGGCGGGTAATCCCATCTATCTGGGCCCTAATGATTATTTCGTTCTCGGCGATAACAGCCCTGAAAGTCTGGACTCCCGATTGTGGTCCAGAGTTGGTCCACACCTGCTAACACGCTATCGCGAAGGCCACTATCAGGTCGGCACCGTCCCCGCCGATCAAATGGTCGGCCGTGCGTTTTTTGTCTACTGGCCAGCGGGCTTTCGCCTTTTCAACACAGGCCCAGGACTGATTCCTAATGTCGGGGAAATGCGATTCATCCGGTAAATACAAATATCGAAAAAATAGTGCGATTCAGTTCTAGTACGTACTAGAAAGTCAGCATTTTTTATCTTTTTCATTGCCCTGTCTTTAAAACAACCTTTTCCACATACTTTCCTCTGCAACTCGCATTTTCAGTCCCCGCGAAAAACAGCTCCATAAAATTCTGACCGGAATCCCGACTAGGTTTTTGCTATTTAAAACCACCATAACTCATTATTTCAAAAGAACTAATATCGATGCAACTCAAATATTCCAACAGAATCTGGTCTTTCTGGAAAGAAATGGTAAAATAGGCCTGTGAATCCGGTTCATCCGGTGATGCTTTCAACATATTGTCAACA
>CAYMXC010000043.1:0-12135 GCA_964394135.1 uncultured Phycisphaerae bacterium | reverse complement strand
GTGGTTCGGATGGGACTACAACCGAAGTGTTATCCTGGGGCGAATTTTGTTCATGCGACTTGGAGAACCATAAAGCCACGCCGGTTCCGACAATCGCGACGATGATGGCCACCAGGAAGAAGGTATGGACCGTTTTGAGACTTTTGCGACTCGAGTCGTTTGACGTGAGGGAACCGGTAGATGCAAGCTGGCCCCACCATCGTTCGGCCATTTTGGACTGGACGAGTGCATTGCCGACGGAACGCAGCCCGATGGCCATTTCCATGGCGTCCTGATAACGTTCGGCGGGATTTTTGGCCATCGCGCGCTGAATGATACGCACAAGACTTTCGGGAATGTCCTTTCGATACATTCGCGGATCCGGCACCTGAGCGTTGAGGTGCTGGGAAAGGATTTCGCGTTTGGTTTTTCCCTTAAAGGGTACCTCGCCGGTCAGTGCGAAAAAGAGGACAGCTCCAAGCGAATAGACATCGCTGGGCGGACTGGCGGTCTGTCCTTTGCACTGCTCTGGTGACATCCAGTATGGGGTTCCTACCGCCTTGGTAGGCAGTTCAAAATCATCTTCGGTATCGCTCAACTGCGCAAGACCGAAATCGGCAACTTTAATCCGGCCGTCTTTTGTCAGCATCAGGTTGCTGGGTTTGATATCGCGATGGATGATGCCAAGCCGATGGGCTGCGGAAAGGGCCTCGGCCGACTGGGCCAGCAATTCACAGGCATGTTCGACCGGAAGGCGTTTTTTCTTTTTACGCACCAGGTCGAGCAGGGTTTTTCCTTCGACCAGTTCCATGGCAATGAAGAACCACCCCTGGTCCTGTCCGATTTCGTAGACGGTGACGGTATGTGGATGAGACAGGCGTGCGGCGGCACGTGCCTCTCGAACGATCTGTTCGAGCCGGTAAGTTTTTTTCTGACTGCGGATGAACTGGCGAGCGAGGATTTTGAGTGCGACATCGCGTTTAAGATCGGGGTCGTGTGCGCGAAAGACGACGCCCATAGCGCCTTTTCCGAGGACTTCGACGATCTGGAATCTTCCGAGGCGGCGTCCGACCCAGGCGAGATCATCGCCGATAGAACTTCCGTTCAGAGAGGTGTTTGAAGCGGCATTGGTTAATGGTGTACCTGCAGCGCCCCCCCCTCCCGCCGGCGATTGCGAGCCGCTAGCAGCAGCATCGGTGCTGGTGAGTTCGGAACTATCCATGGCGGCCGTCTGATCGGTAAGCGGTGAAGCCGGCCAGACCGTCTGACAATTTTTACATTTGACGGCCTTTCCTAAAAGATGTTTCGCCAACCGATATTTCTTACCGCATCCTGGACAGGCTGAAATAAATATTTCGTCCGGGGACGAATTCATATCCAGTAACCCCGTCCCTTAATCGCGTAACATGTGAAACCCATGTTCATAAAATACCTATTCAATAGGAACAATATCTATCATATTTTAGGCATGTTTACTATAAAAAAGCGAAGAAAAATAAAATATGAAGTCGATGGGCACAAGGAAAAACCGACCGCTCCCGGATGGCGTTTCATTCACTTCGATCCTATGAAAACGACACGAATCCGATCAGGAAGAATATTTATGTATCAGGGCCGATACTATATCTGCCACGATGTAAAACAGGTAAAGGGCACTGATAATAAAACCGGCAATGGCCTGTGATCGTCCGGAGTCGGTGGCGATTCCGATAATGGAGCAGATCAAGCCGATCAGGGCCAGAAGGATCATCAAGATGTTTGCGGTAATGACGGCTGGATGTTTGGTCATTTTGGCAACTTCTTTGGCGATAAATTCCTTTTGCTGCGCCTGTGTCATGGCTTGGAATTTCGGGTCCTGGGCAAAAGGCAGGACTTTTGGAATGGACCAGAAAACCAAAACGATAATCACGGCGATAATTCCCATGCTGGATACGAGGCCGACAACTCCGATGGTAGAAGATTTTTTCGCAGCAGGAGGGACCGCAGCAAGAGTAGCGGGCGTTCCTACGTCAAAAGCAGGGTCGGAAATCTGTGGTACAGGAACCTGGTCGTGACAATAGAAACAGATCACCTTCTGGCCTGCGTCCTGATCGTCAACTTCGAGTGGTTTGCCGCACTTCGGGCAGTAGAAACGGATAGCCATGGTCACTCCTTTTTTCCAAAGAGAACATCCTGCATGGAATAGACATTTGGGGTACGACCGACGATCCAGGCGGCAGCACGGAGCGCGCCACGGGCGAATGTATCTCGGCTGTGGGCACTGTGAGCGACAGAAACGGTTTCGCCCAAGGAACCGAAATATACTACATGTTCGCCGACGGTATCGCCAAGTCGGACGGCGTGCATGCCGATTTGTCCGGGTTGACGGGGGACGTCTTTACCCTCACGGCCGAAGACGGCAATTTTTTTGGGATCTTTGCCGATCCCTTTGGCGATAGAATCCAACAAGCCAAGGGCTGTACCGCTGGGTGCGTCTTTTTTAAATCGATGATGCTGCTCGACAATTTCGATATCGTAGTCGTCGCCGAGAATTTTGGCCATTTCACCGACCATTCGGAACAGGAGGTTCATGCCGATGGACATATTTGGCGCCTGGACGATCGGAATGGTTCGTGCTGCATTTTTAATCAGCGTAAGCTCTGAATCGCCCAGTCCTGTAGTGCCGATGACCATAGGGATTTTATGGCCCAGGCACATTTCGATCCAATGGGCGGTTGAGGCAGGGATGGTGAAATCGATGAGCACATCCGGCCGATCGACCAAGGTGGAGGAGAGTTTGACATTGAGGCTGGAAAGTCCCGTAAGGGCGGCGTAATTTTTGCCCAGGTCGGGATGATCATCTCGTTCGAGCGCGCCGACGATCTGGATATTGGAGTCTTCCACGGCCAGTGCGGCGATTCGCTGGCCCATTCGACCACAGGCACCGGTCATCGCGATTTTAATCATATTTCGATCCTCTTCCCGGCCCGCAGCCGGTTTGTTTATTAGCATAACATGAGAAAATATCCGCCAGGGTATTTCCATGAACCACGAATATTATCCCTCAAGAGGAAAATATAACAACGTCGAAAGGAAAGTGCCAAGAGCAATTTTCAACGGTCTTTAAAAACCGGATCAATAGGCGGTTTCGAGGATCGTTTTGGCGACGTGTTCCGGAATCAGTTCGTAGCCGCAGGGCGCGAAGTTGGTTTGATTGGCTCTGCCCTGGGTGAGGCTTCGCAAAGTAGTGACATAACCGAACATCTCAGCCAGGGGGACACGTGCATCAATAACAGTAACGCTTCCACGTGTGTTTGTGGCGGTGATGACAGCCCGGCGTGCGATCAAATCGCCTGTAACGGCGCCGAAAAATTCTTCCGGTGTGGTCACCTGCAAACTCATGATGGGCTCGAGAAAGACAGGGGCGGCTTTTACGCAGGCATCTTTAAAAGCCATGCTTCCGGCACTTTCGAAGGCAATTTCCGAACTATCAACCGGATGTTCCTGGCCGTCGAGAATAGTCGCCTTGATGTTGATGACCGGATAGCCTAGAAGGATACCGGATTTGGCGGCGCCGATAATGCCCTCTTCGATTGCCGGTATATATTGCTGGGAAATTGCACCGCCATAGATGGCATTTTCGACAATGACATGGTCTTCACCTGGCTGGGGAGTGTAGGGTTCGACTTTGAGTTTGACGACGGCGAACTGACCATGGCCGCCGGTTTGCCGTATGAACCGAGCCTCTGCCTCAGCCGGCTGGGTGATGGTTTCCCGATAACTGACCTTGAGTTTTCCGACGTTGACATCAACCTTCATATCTCGTTGAATTTTGTTTTTGATGATTTCCAGATGCAGTTCGCCCATACCTGAGATGACGGTCTGGCCGGTTTCGGAATCATGGCGATATTCAAAGGTCGGATCTTCTCGTCCGAGAAGTCTCAGGGCATTTCCGAGTTTATCCTTGTCGGCACTGGTTTTTGGTTCGATGGCCATGCTGATAACCGTTTCGGGGAACTCGATACGTTCGAGGAGAACGGGATGTTTCGGATCGCAGAGGGTATCGCCGGTGAGCGAAGTTTTGAGGCCTGTGACAGCGACGATTTCACCGGCCCGCGCAACTTCTTCCTTGATACGATCGTTGGCGTGCATGCGCCAGATTCGGGTGACATTTTCCTTGGCGTTATTTCGGCCCGGATTCAGGACTCGAGAAGAGGTCTTTAGGGTTCCGGAATAAATTCTTATAAAGCTCAGATCGCCGTGTTTGTCATAAATGATTTTGAAGACCAGCGCCGCGAAGGGTTCGTCAGGTTCGGCTTTTCGGGTGATTTTAAGGTCTTTTTTCGTCGGGTCATGCGCTTCGACAGGCGGAATATCCACCGGCGAAGGCAGATAATAGCAGACGGCATCGAGAAGCGGCTGAATGCCTTGATTTTTCAGAGCCGAGCCGCAGAGAATGGGTTGAACTTTTCCACTGACGGTCAAACGTCGAATCGCGGCTCGAAGGTCATCGACGGAAATCGGTTCATCGTGAAGATATTTTACCATGAGGGTGTCGTCGATTTCGGCAACGCGCTCGACCATCTCATGCCGCCAGCACTCGGCATCGTCCTGAAATTGTTTGGGGATGTCGACAGTGCTGAATTCGGCGCCTAGAGATTCATCTTTCCAGACATAGGCTTTCATTAGGATCAGGTCGATGACGCCCTTGAAATCGGCTTCATCGCCCATGGGGATCTGGATAGGCACGGGGTGTGATGGCAGCCGTTCCTTGATGGACTTCAGAGAGGCGAAGAAATCGGCGCCCATTTTGTCCATCTTGTTGATGAAGCACATTCGTGGCACGTGATATTTATCCGCCTGGCGCCAAACGGTTTCTGACTGAGCCTCGACCCCTTCCTTGGCATCGAAGACGACGACAGCTCCGTCAAGGACTCGCAAAGAGCGTTCGACCTCGGCGGTGAAATCGACGTGGCCTGGAGTGTCGATCAGGTTGACAGTGCAATCGTGCCAATGGAGGGAGGTTGCGGCGGATGTTATGGTGATGCCCCTCTGCTGTTCCTCTTCGAGATAATCCATGACGGCAGTTCCTTCATGGACCTCGCCCATCTTGTATGTTTTTCCGGCATAATAGAGGATACGCTCAGATACGGTCGTCTTTCCTGCGTCGATGTGAGCACAGATGCCGATATTTCTGATTTTGGTTATATCGTATTCCATATCCTGAATCCTCGATGCCGGATTCCTTTCATATCCAGCGGGTCTTAACATTTCTAAAAAAATCTGGGCCGGTGCCCGAAGACAAACCGGCCCAGTCATTTTTTAATTATATCATCTACCACGCGAAATGGGCGAATGCTTTATTTGCTTCTGCCATTTTATGGACATTGTCGCGGGTCGTGATGGCAGTTCCTTCGCGTTTGTAGGCAGCCATGAGTTCGTCGGCAAGACGATTCGCCATTGGTTTACCCTTTTTTCCACGAGACGCCTCGAGCACCCAGCGAATCGCCAGGGACTGACGGCGTTTGGGATTGACTGGCATGGGAACCTGATAGTTTGCACCTCCGACTCGTTTGGAACGGACCTCGATATCCGGCTTGACGTTTTCAAGTGCCGTTTCGAATACTTCGAGAGGCGAAACATCTTTGATCTTGCCGGCAATGATGTCCATGGCGTCGTAGACGATCTTCGTTGCGACACTCTTTTTGCCCTGCCACATCAGACAGTTGACAAACTTGGCAACAAGTTTGGAATTATACTTTCCATCCGGTTGCATGATTTTACCAGAAGCAGTCCATTTTTTATATGCCATGATTTATGACCCTTGTATCTTTATTTACCTTTTTTAGAGCCGTATTTGGAGCGGCTTTTTTTACGGTTTTCAACACCAGCGGCATCGAGAACGCCGCGGACGATGTGGTAACGAACGCCGGGGAGGTCACGAACACGTCCGCCACGAACCAGCACGATACTGTGCTCCTGAAGGTTGTGATCGATTCCTGGAATATAAACGGTTACTTCCTTTCCATTGCTCAGGCGGACACGGGCCACCTTCCGCAAGGCGGAATTCGGTTTCTTGGGCGTCATGGTTTTCACCTGCAGACATACGCCGCGTTTCTGCGGGGCAATGTCCAACGCCGGACTTTTCGATTTTTTGACCACCGCCCTGCGGGGGCGTCGCACCAGTTGATTGATTGTCGGCATAAGCTCCTACCTTACATATTTTTCAATAATGACGTAAACCTTTATTTTAATGAAATCTCAGCCTAAAAATCCAGTGCAAACTTTTAAAACTTCCAACAAAAATAACTCCGAATAACCCGACAAAACGGCTGTTAGATACGAAGCAGACGTTCGCGGTCCTGCTCGATTTCGGCACGAACACGTTCTTCGAGAGTGACCGGCACTTCTTCCGGCGTGACGGGCACCTGTTTTTTGATTTTCATTTCGATGTACGGCTTGAAGCCCGTGCCGGCTGGGATCAGGTGGCCAAGGATGACGTTTTCCTTCAGGCCGACCAGCTTATCGAGCTTGCTGGACATGGAAGCTTCGGTAAGAACTTTGGTCGTTTCCTGGAAGCTGGCCGCCGCGATCCAGGACTCACTCTGCAGTGAGGCCTTGGTGATTCCAAGCAGAAGAGTCTTTGCGATAGCCGGTTTCGGTTTTTTGCCTTTGGCCGGTTTTCCGCCTGTGGCTTCTGTAGTTTCGTTGATTTCCTCGAGTTCCTGCTTACTGATGACCTGGCCTTCCTGCAGACCTGTATCACCTGGTTCGGTGACCTTGATGGACTGCGAGAGCCTCTGGTTTTCTTCGCGGAACGCGAATTTATCGACCACTGCGCCTGGGAGGAATTTCGAATCGCCGACCGCATCGATGCGGACTTTACGAAGCATCTGGGTCAGAATGACTTCGATATGCTTATCGTTGATACGGACATTCTGGCTTCGATAAACGCTCTGGACCTCACCAAGCATATAACTCTGGAGCGATTCTTCACCTTTGATTCGGAGGATGTCATGCGGCACAAGCGGCCCTTCGATGAGTGGATCGCCCGCTTCGACGTAGTCGCCGGTATGGACCAGCAAGTGTCGATCCTGGGGTACATGGTGATCTTTTTCCATGCCGGATTCGGAACGGATAATGATCGTCATTTTTCCGCGGCGGCGATCTGTTCGAAGCTCGACGGTACCGGAGATTTCCGCCATGACGGCCGGTTCTTTCGGTTTTCGTGCTTCAAAGAGTTCGGTGACACGCGGCAGGCCGCCGGTGATGTCCTGCGTACCGGACATTTCGCGTGGCTGACGTGCGAGCAACTGACCAGGCAGGAGCTTTTGTCCTTCTTCGACTTCAATACGTGCCTTTGCGGGCAGATAGTGGAAGTCGAGAATTTTTCCGTCTTTGTCTTCGATGACGATTCGAGGATTCAAAGAACCCTTATGCTGAATGACGACAAGGTGTCGCTTGCCGCCCATTTCGGACTCGACGCGAACGGTTTCGCCTTCTTCGATATCCTGGAAACGGACGATACCGCCGGCCTCAGCGAGAATCGGCAAGAGGTGTGGGTCCCAGTCGCAGATAACAGTTCGATTGGTGACCTGCTGGCCGTCCTTGACGCGGATGGCGGCACCGTATGGGATACGATAGTGTTCGAGCTCTCGGCCTTTGGAGTCCGTGATAACGACTTCGCCGTTTCGTTTTAGTGCAACGATGTTTTTGGTACCGTCGGGCTGAGGTACTTCCACGGGCATGATGTCGCGATATTTGACGATACCGCCCTGCCGGCAACGGATTTCCGACTCCATGACGGCACGGGACGCGACACCACCGATGTGGAACGTACGCATCGTCAACTGCGTACCCGGTTCACCGATCGACTGAGCGGCGATAATACCGACGGCCATTCCCTCTTCGACCAGTTTGCCGGTAGATAGGTCATTACCGTAGCATCGTGCACAGACGCCCATCGGCGACTCGCAGGTAAGAGGACTTCGAACCCTGATTCTCTCCAGGTGCAGTTCCTTTTCCAGTTTGTCGGCGAGTTCGTCGGTGATGATCTGGTTTTCGCTGATAATCACTTCATCGGTGATCGGATTGACGATCGTATCGCGAGCGACTCGCCCTACGATGCTTTCTTTAAGAGGCACATCGAGGGTTTCACCGCGGTAAATGACGCTCTTGGTGATGCCCTGAATCGTCTTGCAGTCGAGTTCGCGGATGATGACATTCTGTGCCACGTCGGCCAACCGACGGGTGAGGTAGCCGGAATCCGCGGTTTTCAGAGCGGTATCGGCCAGACCCTTTCGTGCGCCGTGTGTAGTCGTAAAGTATTCAAGCACCGAAAGCCCCTCGCGGAAGTTCGCGAGAATGGGGGTTTCGAGAATTTCGCCGGAGGGTTTGGCCATCAAGCCACGCATACCGGCAAGCTGACGAATCTGGTCTTTGGAACCACGGGCACCGGAATCTGCCATCATGAAGATGGGGTTGAGATATTTTTTACCGTTGCGGATATCGTTTCCGAGTGCATCCATCATGTCCTTACCGACCTGTTCACGAGCGTGGATCCAGACATCGATGAGCTGGTTGTATCGCTCGGTTTCGGTAATGGCACCCTGATTATATCCTTTTTCGATCTGATCGACGAACTTCTGAGCAGCTTCGATGACCTTCCACTTGTTCTGCGGAATGACCAGGTCGGATGTGGCGATGGACACGCCGGCCAGAGTCGCCTGCTTGAAGCCCAGTTCCTTAAGGTTATCGAGCAGCTCGATGGTTTTGGCACGTCCGAGACGGACGTGGCAATCGGCGATGATATACGCACAACCCTTCTGACTGATCAGGAAGTTATAGAACGGCATGCCCTTTGGCAGGATGTCGTTGAGCAGACACCGCCCGACGGTGGTTTCGATAACTTTGCTGGGCGGCATTTTTTCCGGCTCGCCCTTTATGTTGTTGGCCACCAGTGTATAGTTCTCCAGCCGGACTTTGATTTTGGCATGTATGGAAATTTTTCCAAGCGTATGAGCGAGCATCGCTTCGTGGGGTGAACTGAAGGCCATGCCTGCCCCTTTGACATCATCCCGCATGATCGAGATGTAGTGGGTTCCAAGGATGATATCCTGGCTGGGCGACATGATCGGCTGACCGTCGCGTGGTGCGAAAATATTGTTTGTGGACATCATCAGGACATGAGCCTCGGTCTGGGCTTCCACCGAAAGCGGGAGGTGCACAGCCATCTGGTCACCGTCGAAGTCCGCATTGAAACCTTTGCAAACGAGGGGATGAACCCGGATCGCATTTCCTTCCACCAGAACCGGCTCGAAGGCCTGGATACCCATACGGTGGAGAGTCGGAGCACGGTTCAGGAGAACGGGATGCTGGTGAATGGCTTCTTCCAGAATGTCCCAGATTTCCTGATCGCGTCGTTCAAGCATGCGTTTGGCGGACTTGATCGTATCGGCCAGGCCGCGTTCGCGGAGGCGTCGGACGATAAACGGCTGATAGAGCTCGAGAGCGATTCGTTTGGGCAGACCGCACTGATTGAGCTTGAGTTCCGGACCGACAACAATAACGGAACGGGCGGAATAGTCGACGCGTTTACCGAGCAGGTTTTCGCGGAAGCGGCCCTGCTTGCCCTTGATCATATCGGTAAGGGATTTTAGCGGCCGACCGGAAGATCCGAGAACGGGTCTCCGGCAGCGATTGTTATCGAAGAGTGCATCCACTGCCTGCTGAAGCATTCGTTTTTCGTTTCGAACGATGACTTCCGGGGCGTTGAGATCCATTAATTTTTTCAAGCGGTTGTTTCGATTGATGATTCGCCGATAGAGATCGTTGAGATCGCTGGTGGCGAAGTTGCCGCTTTCGAGGAGCACCAGCGGTCGAAGGTCCGGCGGAATCACCGGGATCACGTCCCGCACCATCCAGGAGGCGGAGTTTTCGGAACCGCGAAGGGCCTCGACAATCTTAAGCCGCTTGGTGAGGTCTTTGATTTTTTGTTTGCTGTTGGTCTTGGCGAATGCGTCCCGCAGATCGCGGCTGATAGACTCCAGATCGAGTTTTTCGAGCATTGCCTTGACCGCCTCGGCGCCCATCATGGCCTTAAAACTGTTCTGGCCATATTTTTCGACGGCGGAACGATATTCTTCTTCCGTTAAAAGCTGTTTATACTTCAGAGGCGTTTCGCCTTCTTCGATTACGACGTAATCCTGGAAGTACACGATTTTTTCCAGGTCATTTGTCTTTATGTCCAGAAGATTTCCGATGCGGGAGGGCATTGACTTGAAGAACCAGATATGCACGACGGGCGCAGCCAGGTTGAGATGGCCCATTCGTTTGCGTCGCACACGGCTGTGAGTGACTTTCACACCGCAACGGTCGCAGATCATGCCCTTGTGCTTGGTGCCTTTATATTTTCCGCACGCGCATTCCCAGTCGCGTTCCGGTCCGAAGATCCGTTCGCAGAACAGACCGTCTTTTTCCGGCCGGTAAGTTCGGTAGTTGATGGTTTCCGGTTTTTTAACTTCGCCAAACGACCAGCTTCGAATATCGTTCGGCGAGGCGAGTGAAATTTTCACTGAACCGTAATCATTAATTCGATCGTATACGCTTTCTGCCATTTTTTATACTCCCTCTAATGAGAGTGAAGAGGGCCGGAGCAAGCTCCGCCCTGCTGTATCAACATTGTTAAATTAAACGACGTTTTTCCAACTGCACGTTGAGGGCCAGGCCCCGGATTTCGTTACAGAGGACCTCGAAACTGACGGGCGTGCCCGCCTCGAGTGTATTGGCGCCTTTGACCATGGATTCGTAAATCTTGGTTCGGCCTTCGACGTCGTCGCTCTTGACCGTGAGCATTTCCTGCAGGACATAGGCCGCGCCGTAGCCTTCGAGGCCCCAGACTTCCATTACGCCGAACCGCTGACCACCCGTTCTGGCCTTTCCGCCCAGCGGCTGCTGGGTGATCAAGCTGTATGGACCTGTGCTTCGGGCGTGAATCTTGTCATCCACTAGGTGATGGAGTTTCAACATGTAGATGTAGCCGACGGTAACTCGTTCGGAGAACGCTTCGCCTGTTCGTCCATCATAGAGCACTGTTTTTCCATCTTCCGGAAGTCCTGCATCCTTAAGGCACTGGCGAATTTCCTCTTCCTTGGCGCCGTCGAAGACTGGGGTGACCGCCCGGAATCCGAGTTTGGCGGCTGCCCAGCCGAGGTGTGTTTCGAGAATCTGCCCGACGTTCATACGGCTCGGCACGCCCAGAGGATTGAGCACGATGTCCACCGGCGTTCCGTCAGCGAGGAACGGCATGTCTTCCACCGGCATGATGCGGGCGATGACGCCTTTGTTTCCGTGCCGTCCGGCCATTTTGTCGCCGACGGACAACTCGCGTTTGGCGGCAATGTAGATTTTAACCATTTCGAGCACACCGCTCGGCAATTCGTCGCCGCGTTTGATCTGGGCGTTTTTCTGTTCGATCGCCTCGCGGGCCTCGAGAATTTTGGGCCAGTATTTATCGACGATCTTCTGCGCCTGATCGCGCGACGAGGCCGGTTTGACCCAGTGGATATCGAAGGTGTTGATCTGTTCGAGGACGACATCTTCGTTCTCGCTCATGGCCACCTTCTGGCGCGTGTTGGGGTCGATCATCTGCTGTTGCGTCAGGGCGTTGATTTCGCTAATCATCTGCCGGAAGACGCGGGTCATCTTGGCGTTGCACTTTGCCTCAAAATCCTTCAATTCCTGCTTGATTGCCTTTTTCTGTGCGTCGTTGAGGGCTGTTCGCCGGGCAAAATGCTTGGCACCGATCACGATGCCCTCAATTCCGGCGGGCACTTCGAGCGAATCGTTCTTCACGTCTTCACCGGCCCGGCCGAAAATGGGCTGCAGTAAGTTTTCCTCGGGCGTAAGTGCGGTCATGCTCTTGGGAGACCCCTTTCCACCGAGGATATCGCCCGGCTGAACAAAAGTTCCGATCTGGACGATACCTCGTTCGTCGAGGTTTTTCAGAGCCTTTTCGGAGACATTCGGAATATCGCGGGTAAATTCCTCGCGACCGAGCTTGGTTTCGCGGACTTCTACTTCGAATTCATCGATGTGAATAGAGGTTTAAGCTTCCTCGTGGAGCAATTTTTCCGAAATAAGAATGGCGTCCTCAAAGTTGTATCCGTCGAAAGGCAT
>CAYMXC010000042.1:0-12379 GCA_964394135.1 uncultured Phycisphaerae bacterium | reverse complement strand
ACAGCAAAAAGCAAGACTAACACCCACATCACATATCGTCGGCCAGGCCAATCCTCGAGCGCTGGGGCTGACCCGACCCGATCCCTCAGCCCTCCGCAGCAGCGCCCTGGAAAGCCAAACGGCAGAAAGTCTTTCGGCTCCAGCTGCCGCTGTCAGTACACCCAAAACCGGTATACTTTATAACCTGGTCATTCCAGTCAATTTTTCCGATCTGACGCTTACCTATACCCGCCAGCAGATTGACGATCTTTTCAATCAGATCGGCTACTCCTTCGATGGAGCCCACGGTTCGGTTCGGGACTATTATCTGGAAACTTCCTTCAATGCTCTGACGATCCAGTCGATCGTCGTCGATCCGATTACTCTCGACAACAGTTATATATACTACGGTCAGGACAATGTCCTCGGCTATGATTCCAATCCGCAGGCGATGGTAACCCAGGCCCTGGCGAAACTCGATGTCAGAGGATTTAATTTTCAAACCATTGACGGTAACGCCGATGGATGGATCGACTGCCTGACGATCATTCACGCCGGCGGCGGGCAGGAATACAGCGGAAACGATTCAAACTATATCTGGTCCCACAGCGGCTGGCTTACATCGCCTGTGACTTATGACGGCGTCAACAACCAAACCTATACCACCGCCCCGGAACGACGGGGATGGGATTCCATACCTTCCACCCAGGGCATTACCCGCATCGGCGTAATCTGCCACGAAATCGGCCACGCCCTCGGCCTGCCTGACCTCTATGACACCGATAACGACAGCGAAGGCGCAGGAAATTTCTGCCTCATGGCTTCGGGAAACTGGAACGGCAACTACGGAACATTACCCGCCCACATGAGTGCCTGGTGCAAAACTTTCCTTCAATGGGTCACACCCACTACCGTCTTTCTACCGACCTCTGTTTCGCTGACCCGGGTGGAATCGGCTCCGCAGATCTGCAAGCTGCTGGGCTTTTTCCCGGTTCGCGAATATTTCCTGATCGAAAATCGCCAGGGTTTCGGGTTCGACTCCGCCCTGCCGGGTTCGATCCGCGGCCTTTTGATCTGGCACATCGACGAAAGCCAATCCAACAACGACGATCAAACCCATTATAAAGTCGATCTCGAAGAAGCCAGCGGAACGCAGGACCTGGCTCTGAATCAGAATACCGGCAACGATGATGATTATTTCAGGTCGCCTTCCGCTACCGCCTTCTCATCCGCCACCACCCCGAATAATCTCAGTTATACCGGCACTTCTCTGGGCCTCAATGTAACCAACATCAGCACTTCCGCCGCCGACATGACCTTCAATATCTCAACCGCAGGCCCGACGATTTTTCTCAGAGAAGATTTTGAAACCGCCTTCGTAAATGGCGCCCCGCCGGGATGGACTCGATCATTCAAAACCGATTCAATCGAGTGGACAAGCTATGCCGGCGACCATGCAAGCGGCGTAGCATACGACGGCACGTCAAACGCCCTGCTGTACAGCAGTTCCTCCAGCAATCACGAAACCTACCTGATCAGTCCCGCCATCAATTTCGGCACCGGCACTACGGACGCGAAAATGGAATTCTGGCACAAGCAAAAGGTACGCCCCCCGAAATATCAGGATACTTTGACGGTTCTTTATAGAAAGAATCCCGCGGATTCGTGGATATCTCTGGCCGCCTACACGTCGAACACCTCAAGCTGGACAAAACGATCCATCTCACTGCCCGACGCTTCCGGCACCTATTACCTCGCTTTTCTCGGCAACGCCAAGTATGGCTACGGCGTCGCCATTGACCAGGTCATCGTCTCTGCAACGCCCTCTACAGCGCCGCAAATCGTCTCCCAGCCGATCAGCTGCACCTGCCTCGTCGGACAATCCACAACGTTTGCCGTGGTCGCTGCGGGCGTAGGTTCTTTGCACTATCAGTGGCAAAAATTGAACGATTCGAACGTCTGGACCGATCTGGTCGGAGAAACTACCGATCAATACGTCATCAATCCCGTCACCGGCAGCCACGCCGGCCTCTATCGCTGCATCGTAAGTGATAATTACGGTTTCTCCGTCATCAGCATTTCAGCCTCTCTCAATGCCGGCGATGCCAATCGCGATGGAGCAGTCAATGTGGTAGACCTTGGCATCCTCGCAACCCATTACGACACCAGTGGCCAATCCTGGTCCACCGGCGACTTCGACGGCGATACACTCGTTAACGTTGTCGATCTGGGTATCCTCGCCACCAGCTACGGTTTCGGCTCCACCCCGTAAAACCCAGTCTCTACCCCGAACTGAAACCACAGGTATGCTTACGAAATAGATGGACTTTTCTATTTTATCTCGTGTAAAAGTATGGACTTTTCTATTCGCTTTTCCTGTTTGCCTCCGAAACATTCTATTTTGTATCTTTTTATTTGACAATTGCTTATATCATGATGGGCGCCAAATAGCTACTATTGAATCACATCGGTCTTTTTGTCGCACTCTTGCGACCTATTACCGGATCGACTAAGATTTGTGCAAATATTACCTTTAACCAAGAGCCATTCTTGTGGAGGAATACGACATGGCTAAATCGACCGTCAACGTCGCTCTCGTGGGCCAGAAGTTTATGGGCAAGGCCCACAGTAACGCCTATCTCAAAGTTGCCAAATTTTTCGACCTGCCCGTCCAGCCGATCATGCATACAATCGTCGGCCGAAATGAACAGGAGCTTAAAGCATTCTCCGAAAAATGGGGCTGGCAAAACTACTCCACCGACTGGAAAAAGGCCGTCACTTCGCCCGCAATCGACCTGGTCGATATCGGCACGCCCAACGATCTTCACGAAGAGATCGCCCTTGTCGCATTGAAAGCCGGCAAAGCCGTTGCCTGCGAAAAACCCCTGGCCAACACATTCAAAGCCGCTAAAAACCTGTTCAAAGCCCCACAGAACGCCCCAACTCCCACCTTTGTCTGGGTCAACTATCGCCGCGTCCCCGCCGTCGCCCTGGCCCGACAGATCATCCTTGAAGGCAGGCTGGGAAAAATCTATCACGTCCGTGCCCAGTACCTGCAGGATTGGGGCGGACCGGAAACGCCACTCGTCTGGCGATTCGATAAAAAGCGCGCCGGCTCGGGCGCTCACGGCGACCTCAATGCCCACATCGTCGATATGGCCCGATTCATCACAGGCCAGGAGATCACCGAAGTCACAGGTTTGGCGGAAACCTTCATCAAGGAACGCCCCCTGCCAGTCAGCGACACCGGCATCAGCGCCGACAGCGAAAAAAAGCCTAAAATGGGCAAATCTACCGTTGACGACGCCGTCCTCTTCCTCGCACGATTCAGCGGCGGAGCCATTGGAAGTTTCGAAGCCACACGCCTCGCCACCGGAAACAAAAATAAAAACCAGATCGAAATCAACGGTGAAAAGGGTTCCCTCTACTTTAACTTCGAGCGGATGAACGAGCTGTTCTTCTTCGACGCCGCACTGCCGAAACATCTCCAGGGCTGGACCGATATCCTCGCCACCAACCCCGGCACTCACCCATATTTCTACGCCTGGTGGCCCGATGCACATATCATCGGCTATGAACACACCTTCGTCAACATGGCTGCCGACGTGTTCCGCATCCTCGGTGGACTCAAACCCGACGTCCCCATGCCGGATTTCGCCGATGCACTAAAAACCCAGCAGGTTCTCGACGCCGCCCTGATCTCCGCCGCCAAAAAGAAATGGATCAAAGTCGGCAGTAACAAATAAACTTTATCAACCCCATTTTTTTCGGAGGAATCCAAACATGAAAATAGGTGTAATGACTGCAGGCCTGGGAGCTATGAAATTTGAAACCGCTCTGGATTATTGTCAGAAGATCGGCCTCGATGCCATCGAGCTGCCCGTAGGGGCCTATCCCGGCCAGCCGTTTTTCGATCCCGAAGAAGTGCTCGCCAGCCCCACCAAACAAAATGAAATCAAGGACGCTATCAAAAAACGCGGTCTGATCGTCTCCGCCCTGGCCGCTCACGGCAACCCCGTCCATCCTGATGAATCGATCGCCAAAGCACACCAGAAGGTCCACGAAACCGCGGTCAAACTCGCTCCCAAACTCGGCACCAATGTCGTCAACAACTTCAGCGGCTGCCCTGCCGGAAAAAAAGGCGACAAAACCCCAAACTGGGTCACATGTCCCTGGCCCAACGACTTCTCCGACATACTGCAATATCAATGGAATGATGTCCTGGTTCCTTTCTGGACCAGGCAAAACAAACTCGCCGCCGATGAAGGGGTAAAAATCGCCTTCGAAGCACATCCCGGTTTCTGCGTCTACAATACCGAAACCATCCTGAAACTGCGAAAACTCTGCGGCAAGCAGCTCGGCGCAAACTTCGACCCCAGCCACTTCTTCTGGCAAGGCATCGATCCGGTAGAATCCGCAAGAGTCCTCGGTGATGCAAAATGCATCTGGCATGTTCACGCAAAGGATACCGCCATCGATCCGACCAATTCCAGAATCAACGGTAATCTTGATACGAAAAGTTATGGCCTCGTCGGCGATCGAAGCTGGGTCTTCCGCACCGTAGGCTACGGCCACGGCGACGATTTCTGGAAGCCGCTTATCTCCATGCTCCGCACCAAAGGCTACGACGGAACTCTCAGCATCGAGCACGAAGACAGCCTCATGAGCGTGCAGGAAGGCTTCGAAAAAGCAGTCCTCTATTTGAAATCCGTCCTGATTCGCGAAAAAACCGGACAAGCCTGGTGGTTTTAACTGACAACACTAGAAGCCGTCCCAAATCTCGTTGGGGCGCGATACATCGGATTTTAGCCCGGACTGAGAAAAATACTCGACCGAATAGTTGGACGATATAGGAAGAGTCGACGACAAAGGCTTGGCCTAAAGACACACGCCACTGAATTTTCGGATATTATCGACTGCTTGCCAAAAGAAACGGAGAGGCAGGGATTCGAACCCTGGGTAGGCGGTTTAGGCCCACAACGGTTTTCGAAACCGTCCCGATCAGCCGCTCCGGCACCTCTCCAAAATGCTATACTTCTCTGTTGATGTTTCTTACAAACACCTCATTACGATGGCTAATGTTATCAGGTAGCAGTTTGACAATCAAGGATGTATGTACCGAAATTGTAAACCATCCGGGATTGCGGAAACCTCTCCTGTCTTTACCTTCCCTTGGTATCAGAGTCATGAACCGTTTACACATTCCTCAGCTATAGCGATGGGACCAACTTACGGACACATCAGGATCCAGTCGGTGTTGCTCGTGCCATAAGATTCGTACCACTTGGTATTTGTCGTATCGAAAAGTTCCTGGCCGGCGTAATATGGCGTAACACTACTGACCGGCGCTCCCGTAATCCTCGGGTGTAATCCTGATGGCTGATCGGTTATTGTTAGGCACCTCACCAATTGAATTGCCGGTTAGAACTATGAATTACGAGCTACCGGCACTTCACTTTTCCTTCTCCATGTTCTCAATCAATCTTCGAACAGGTTTCATTTGCGATTTTCGCGCCTATTATGGTTAAATAGAGCTTTTATTGAAATTGAATCGGAGCGGCGTGGATGTCGTTGGTGATCGGTGATAATATAACGCAGTCCTTCGGCCCGCAGGTCGTGCTTAAGGATATTTCTTTCCGCCTGTCGGGCGCGGACCGCATCGGTCTGGTCGGACCCAACGGCGAAGGAAAAACAACGTTCATACGCATCATGGCCGGTCTGCTTGAGCCGACACTCGGCAAGGTCCATTTCTCTCAGGGTCTGAGAATCGGATATCTGCCACAGCAGCCCCCGCCATTCGAAAACGGCACCATACACGACGCCATGCTTGATGTCTTCGCCGATCTACGCCGCCGCGAACACGAGTTGCACGAATTCGCCGTAAAACTTGCCGAAGACCCCGACAATGCCGATCTGCTCAAGTGTTATGGCCTCATGCAATCCGAATTCGAAGCACTCGGTGGTTACAGCTATCCCTCGAGAATCGAACAGGTCCTCACAGGCCTTGCCTTTCCTCGCGACATATGGGATCGCCCGCTCGCCCAGCTAAGCGGTGGACAGCGCACCAGGGTCTACCTCGGCACTCTTCTCCTTCGGGAGCCCGACATTCTCTTGCTCGACGAGCCGACCAACCATCTCGATCTCGATTCCGTGGAATGGCTGGAAACCTGGCTCGGAGCATTTCGCGGCGCATTGGTCGTCGTCTCGCATGATCGATATTTTCTCGATCACGTCACCAATGCGACCTGGGAAATCGCCTTCGGCAGGCTGGAAACCTATCCAGGCTCTTATACCAAATATCTCGACCTCCGCACTCAGCGCCACGAACGCCGAACGAAAGAGTGGGAAGCCCAGCAGGAATATGTCGAAAAAACCCGTGATTTCATCGCCCGCCATCTAGCCGGCCAGCGAACCAAAGAGGCCCAAGGCCGCCGAACCCGGCTCGAACGATTCCTCCGCGACGAAGCGATCGAAAAACCGCGCCAGCAGCAGACCATCAACTTCAAACTCAGCGCCGGCAGGCCGACCGGAGAATTCGTCCTCCGCGTCGAAAATCTCCGGGTGGGCTACGAATCAGCCAGGCCGCTGGTACACACCGAACGTCTCGAAGTAATGCGCGATCAACGCATTGCTATCGTCGGTGCAAACGGCACCGGCAAGACAACGCTCTTGCGGACACTCCTGGGCCAGCTTCAACCGCTGACAGGCAGCGTGCGCCACGGCGCAAACGTTCGCATCGGTTATCTCTCCCAAATCCACTCCGAACTTGACCCCGACCAGACCGCGCTTGATGCAGTTCTCGCAGTGGATCGCAATCTGCTCCCCGAACGCGCCCGCGGTCTGCTCGGAAGTTTGCTCCTCAGCGGTGACGACGTATTCAAAACCATTCATCAGCTCTCCGGCGGCCAGCGCGCACGCGTCATCCTCGCCCGACTCATGGTCCTCAAATCCAACGTCCTCATGCTCGACGAACCAACCAACCACCTCGATATTCCTTCTACAGAGATCATGCAGGAAACCCTCCAGAATTTCGACGGAACGATCATTTTCGTCAGTCACGATCGATACCTGGTTCAGGCGGTCGCGACACAAATCTGGGCTGTCGATGGCGGAGCAATTCGTGTTATCGACGGTACCTGGGAAGATTATCTCCGCTGGCGAATCAATCGACAAAACGCTGTCGACCTCCAGAAATCCTCCGACCGGACCGAGAAGGAAGACTCCAAAACGCAATACGAACAGGCCCGGAAAAAGGCCAATCAGCTTCAGCGCATCAAACGCCGGCACGAGGAACTGGAGACCGAAATCGAAAGAATTGAGGCTGAACTGGCCAACCTGAATCAGCAGATCACCGCCGCCGGTCAGGCCGGCAATCTCGACCAGATCGAAAAACTCGGCGAAAAATATCAGCATCGACATGCCCAACTCAAAGACCTCTGGAATGAATGGGAAGACCTCACCGACCAGCTCGAATGACCTTCGTCGTTTCGCCATGGTTTATAAATATTCAATTCTCTTATCAGATTTCGAAAAGAATTCATCTTTCGCACTGCGAAGATCGTATAATATTTAGATGGATTATTTCAGATTCGTTAAGGTATATCGTGCCGTACGATCTTTATAATATGAAATTGGGAGTATCTAAATGAATAACGGTTCAATCTGAGGAAATCAACTTGCGCGATGTTCGTCTTTCTTTTTTTAATTGCACTGGCACCGATCAGTTCGATCGGCGCCGCTGATCCGGCGTCCAAGCCTGCGCGGACACAGTTCGACTACAAACAGATTCGACTCGATAACGGCCTGACCGTGATCAGCCTGGAAGATTTTTCCTGCCCAATCGTCTCCGTCCAGGTCTGGTACCATGTCGGCTCGAAGGACGAAAGACCCGATCGACAGGGCTTCGCCCACATGTTCGAACACATGATGTTCCGCGGCACCGACCGCCTCGGCCCGACCGATCACTTCGGCCTTATTCGCAGCGTCGGCGGAACTTCCAACGGATATACCAGTTTTGACCGGACGGTTTACGAGGAAACGCTGCCTGCCGATCAGCTCGAACTGGCACTATGGCTCGAAGCGGAACGCATGACCTTTCTGAAAATCGATCAGGACGCCTTCAACACCGAACGAAAAGTGGTTGAAGAAGAACGCAGAATAAAAATCAATGCCCCGTATGGCACCATTGTCGAAAAACTCCTGGCCGAGGTTTATAAAAAATCGCCGTACCGCTGGGCACCGATCGGAAATATTCCGCATCTCCGCGCCACGAGCGTTGCGGAACTCCGCGACTTCTGGACATGCTATTACGTTCCCAACAACGCCACACTTATAATTGTCGGCGCCGTCACGCACAATCAGGCCCAGCAACTCGCCCGGAAATATTTCGGCTGGATTCCACGTTATGACGTGCCTAAAAAACCGGTAATTCAGGAAGAAAGACCTTCTGCTAAACGTGCAGTCGTACTCAAAGAACCTAACGCGCCTGCTCCCGCTGTCGGCGTCGTGTATCGCACCGTTCCAAGCCGCCATGCCGATACCGTCGCCCTTGACCTTCTGAGCGAAATTCTCGGCGGTGGAAACAGCAGTCGATTGTATCGCGAACTGGTCGCGGAAAAACAATTGGCTGTCATGGCGCAGACTGCCCACTGGTCGTTGGAGTGCGATGGTATCTTCGGCGCCGGCGCGGTTCTTTCGCCGGTTGGGGGCGATTCTGCCAAAGTCCTAGCCCTGATTGAAAAACAAATCGAACGCCTTCGCAGCGAACCGGTAACCGAACGGGAACTTCTCAAAGCGAAAAATCAGATGCTTTGCAAACTCGTCACGGAAAGTCTTTCCGACGAGAGTAAAGCTGGCATGCTCGGAACCGCTGCAATCGATATGGGCGATGTTTCCAGAGTCAACAGCTCGCTGGACGAAGTTCGAGCGGTAACTGCCGCCGATATCCTTCGAGTAGCCAAGAAATATCTGGCTCCGCAGCATGCGCTGGAAGTAAAGGTCGAACGAAATCTCCTCGGCTCGGTCCTCGGCGCAAGCAATAAGGAAGAGACTGCCGTCAAGGCGTCACCAGTCGAAAAAATTTCTCCCAAACCAGGCCGGCCGGGATTGGTCCGCAGCAAAGATTTTCCGGCAAAACCACCACTGGCGAAAGTAAAAGCTCCGAAAATTACGCCTCGGTTCACGCAGACGACCCTGACAAACGGTTTGAAGGTTATGGTCGTTCCGAACCATGAAGTGCCGTTTGTCAGTATTCAATTGGGATTTCTCAGCGGCGGTTGGACCGAAGCCAAACCCGGCACAGTGTCGATGGCCATGCAGATGCTGACCAAAGGCACGCTCAAACATAACGAGGCACAATTGGCCGACGAACTTGAAACCTACGCCATCAGTCTGGGCGGCAGCGGTAATATGGATACAGCTTCGGTTTCCGCGGGCTGTCTGACGGAACAGATCGAACGGGCGATGAATCTTTTGGGAGAAGTCGTCCTGTCGCCGACGTTCCCCGAATCGGAATTCAAAAAATTGCGCCGGCAGGTTCTCACCTCACTGGCCGTCGCATCCGCCGAACCCGAGTACATTGCCGATCGGGAATTTCGCCGCCGGCTTTATGGCACGCATCCTTACTCCCGAACCGAAACTGGCGAAGTCGAGGACGTCGGCAGGCTGACAGTAGCCGATATGAAAACATGGTGGACGAAGTTTTCCCGGCCTGATATGGCTGTGCTGATTCTGGCGGGCGATATTTCCGAAAAGGACGCGTTCGCCCTTGCAGAAAAAACCTTCGGCGCCTGGAAGGCGAACGGCCCCCGGCCGGAACGTCAATTGCCGAAACTTCAGCCGGTGGCCCGCACGCAGATATTTCTGGTGGATCGTCCTGGCAGCGTGCAGAGCCAGATTCGCGTCGGTCAGCTCGGCATCACTCGTCAGCATCCTCGGTATTTTGCCAGTCGGATCGTCAGCAGTTATTTCGGCTGGGATTTCAACAGCCGATTGAATCGGAATATTCGCGTGGCCAAGGGATTGACCTACAGCGTCTGGGGCAGCTATATTGCCCAGCGATTCGGCGGCGACTTCAAAGTTGGCACGTTCAGCAAGACCGAATCGACAGCCCAGGCCGTCCAGGCGGTTTTGGACGAAATCATGCGTCTTAAAAAGGAAGGGCCGACGGCTGAGGAACTGGAAAGCAGTCGATCGTACATTCTCGGTAATTTCGTCAGCCAGCGTGAGACTCCGCAGCAGATCGCCGGCGATTTGTGGCTGATCGAATCGCAAAATCTCGGCGCAGATTACCTGGAACGGTTGTTTAACGGCATCGCCGGAACCTGCGATAAGGATTGTCAGAATCTGGTAAGCGATACGATTCAGCCGGACAAGCTGGTGATTGTCGTAGTGGGCCAGGCGGACAGGATCAAGGCGGACCTGGAAAAAATCGCGCCGGTTACAGTGATTTCATCTTCGACGACGACTCAGCCGGCGGCGAAGCCGGTAAATGCGAAACAGGCCGCCGCAGCGAAAAATTAGTCGAGGCGATTTTTCGTCAGCAGGGTCAGGCCCATGAAGCACAGGGGGAAAATGGCTGCGAAGGTCGAAAGGCATGGGATGGCATTTGCTACGCTCCTATTCGGATCGGTTCGGTCTTCGTTGTTTACCGATGCCGTGTCCGACAGTTTGTATTGATGGTGGAATTCGCCGGTGTAGCAATAGACAGAAACTGTAGCGTCGTTTTCGTCCGCATCGACAATCAGGTAATGGAAGAAGAGGCTGAACCCCCCACCGCCGCCGAGGGTGATCTGGTGGACATTTTTATAAATCCAATGGTCGGACATATGCTCATGGCCGCAGAAGTAGGCTTTGACGTGGTTGTTGGCCAGAATATCCCAGAATTGATTTCTCATTTCGGGATCGCTGTCGAGTGAGGTTCCGATGTGCAGCAGGGCGGGATATGCTGGTGCATGGCCGAAGACGAGTTTAAGTGGTGCGGAACTTGCGGCGAGGTCCTTGGCCAGCCAATTGAGATTGACCTTGTATCCCTCGTTTGGTGCGACGGTTTTGAGCGCTACGAAATGGCAGGGTCCAACGTCGAATGAATAGGTGAGTTTTTGTTCGGTGTCGGGACCGTTGTCCGGCAGTTCGGGGAAAGCGGTCTGCCAGATTTGTGCATAGGCCTGTGAATCTCGCAGATCGTGATTGCCTGGCAAAGCGTAGACTTTGACTCCGATCATGTCTGAGTCGTACCACGGCTTGGCTAACTGTCGCCAGGTAAGGAATTCCTGTTGCTGTTGTTCATAGTCGTCTGTGCCGCTTGTGAGGTCGCCAGTGACGATAACAAATTGTACAGCCGGATCGGCCTTGAGGACATTTTCTACAATTTTTGGAAAAACACGCGGATTGACGGCTTCGTTAGTCGTTGGTCCCTGTGTATCGCTGACAACGGCGAAGCGAATGGATTCAGCCGGTGATGTCGAAGTAAACAGAAGCGAGCCGAGAAGGCACACTAGAGATTTTCGGAAGTTCATTTTTTCATCCTCAGCAATGTAAGTAACGAAAATCGGAACTGTTGCATCATAGTTAAAGATGGAATTATTTGCAAGTGGAAGCAGCATGCGGTGCTTTTCCATCATTCGCGAAATAAGCCGCTGCATGGGGCGAAAACGATCAATGGAGATCAGGACGGCGATCGTTTTGGTTTGCCTGGCGATGAAGCATGTGTCGTCAGCAAAGGCGACGCGGTTAGGAATGAAAGAGAAATTTTCGCGGGCGCACAGCGGCCATCAGGACGGTTCCCGCCAGACCCACGAGGGCCGCATACCCGAACCCCCACGCCGGTCCGATGGTCGTCCATAGCAGTCCGACTACAAGACTGGAAGCGAAGTCTCCGATCCCGTTGGCCACCCCGAGTACGCCGTAGCCGGTTCCCGCCATCTCGCTGGTTACGTAATCCCGCACGGCCACTCCTTCCACCGTGTCTTCCCAGGCAATAAAAATTCCGGCCAGACTAAAGAGGATGACGAACCACCAGATCGAGGCGAACGGTGCGGCGAAACCGATAAATGTTACCGTGGCCACGCCGTAGCCGACGGCCAGGAACCTGGATCGATGGAAGCGGTCGCTCAGCATTCCGATGGGGTATGAGGCCAGGGCATAGACGACGTTCCGAAGGACATACAGCAAGGCCGCCAGGCGTGAGGCCTCCAGAAGTCCCATGTGGGGGGCCAGGACGGTCGAGGCGCGAAGGATCATCAAGGTGGGGGCGAAGGCGCCGACTCCAAAGATGAGCACGGCAATTAGAAACGTTCGATAATCCTTCGGCAGGGCCCCCAGCGCGGCCCAAAACCCTAACTTGTGGTTGGGCGGCCGACGCTTTTCCGTCACCAGCAGAGCCAGGGAAAGCACCGACAGC
>CAYMXC010000041.1:1264-12601 GCA_964394135.1 uncultured Phycisphaerae bacterium | reverse complement strand
AACGAATCGACCAGTTGGGCATCGGCTTACGTTCCTGAAGGATTTTCATCGTTTTCTTGTCACCGTATTGTTTTACTTTCCTGGCGATTGTCTGTTACTCCCTGAATTAACATTTTTTTGAAACATTAAAATATAGTATCCGCATGTTTCTGTCGATTCATTTTTGGTATCGAAGTGTAAAAAAGAAAAAGGAACACGGAAAACCGTGTTCCTTTTTGAACATCAAACTTGCAACGATCGTAACGCGGTTACACGTTCTCGAGCGTTTTTTCCATCTGCTTCATTTCTTCGGACTCGCGTTTGGACTGCCACAGAGCCCATCCCAGAGCGACGACGCAAATGAAGGCCGCGATCAGGCCGATCATGTACCTGTTTGGAGCCAGACCGTTGATGATGTTGAACTTCAGGACGAGGCCCAGGCTCAACAAGCTCACCATGTTCATGACCTTGATCAACGGATTGACGGCAGGACCGGCAGTATCCTTCAGCGGATCGCCGACCGTGTCACCTGTAACTGAAGCCTTGTGGGCCTCGGAACCCTTTCCGCCGTAGATGCCGTCTTCGATCATCTTCTTGGCGTTATCCCAGGCACCGCCGGCGTTGGCCATAAAGACGGCCAGGAGCTGCCCGACGAGAATCATACCGGCCAAGAAGCCGCCGAGTGCGTAGGCACCAAGCAGGAAGCCGACCAAGACAGGGGCAAGGATCGCCAGGAATCCCGGACCGATCAGCTCGCCTTGTGCTGTGGTGGTACAGATATCTACCACACGGCCGTAATCCGGTTTCTTGGTTCCGGCCCAGATGGCTTTGTCTTTGAACTGTTCGCGGCATTCCTTAACGATCAGGAACGCTGCGCGACCGACGGCTCGAATCAGCATGGAACTGAAGAGGAACGGAACAGCACCGCCGATCAGGAATCCGATGAATACCATCGGTTCGGCGATGGAAAGTCTGCCGGCTTCCGCTGCGTACTGGGCAACGCTCATTTCTGCAATCTTTTCCTCACTGCCTACCGCGATAACCGCGATAAAGCTGGAGAACAGGGAAACTGCCGCAATGACAGCCGAGCCGATCGCGATTCCCTTGGTTTCGGCCTTGGTGGTGTTGCCAACGGCATCAAGGTCTGCCAGAATCTGGCGAGCACGTTTGTAATTGCCGGGTTTTTCCTTTTCCATGGCCTCTTTGTCATAACCCATTTCGCCGATTCCGTTGGCGTTGTCGGCTACCGGTCCGAACACGTCCATGGAAATGGTGTTGCCTGTGAGGGTCAACATACCGATACCCGTCATAGCGACACCATAGGCGACAAACAACGCGCCCGTGCCGGTGTAACAGAGGACCGACAGGAGGATAGCAATCGCAATCACGAGGACAGCCGCTACAGTCGATTCATAACCGACGGCAAAGCCCTGAATGATGTTGGTCGCATGACCTGTCTGGCAGGCCTTGGCCAAACTCTTGACGGGATTGTGCGAAGTATGAGTAAAGTAGCTGGTGACCTTGTTCAGCGAAATCGCAAGGATAACACCGATCAAGCAGGTCAGGGCTGGACGCATATCGACGCCTGCACCGAGCCACAGAGTGGCCCATTTTGGCAGATCGAGCGGATTGCCGTTCGGGAAGCCCGCTGCCGCCATCGGATTAGCCAGCAGATAAGCCTGGTCAAATCGCAGATAGAAAACACCGAGGAGGAAGAAACCGATGACCGAAATCATCGAACCGATCCAGAAACCGCGATGCACGCTTCGCAGAGCGGTGTCGGAAGTATCTTCTGCACCGGCCTTGACCGTATAGGTGGAAATGATCGAACCGAGCACGCCGATACCACGGACCAGCAGCGGGAACATGACTCCCTTGTGACCGAAGGTCGAGAGACCCAGGATCATGGCCGCTACAATGGTGACTTCATAAGATTCGAAAATGTCCGCCGCCATACCGGCACAGTCGCCGACGTTGTCGCCGACGTTATCGGCAATCGTCGCCGCGTTTCGCGGATCGTCTTCCGGAATGTCCTTTTCAATTTTACCGACCAGATCGGCACCGACGTCGGCCGCTTTGGTGTAGATACCGCCGCCGACTCGCATGAACAACGCCAGCAGTGTTCCGCCGAAGCCGAATCCGAGCAGGGCTTCATAGGCGTGTTCGCCGTAGATCAAAAAGATCAGTGTGCCACCGAGCAGCCCCAGGCCGTCGGTGAGCATGCCTGTAATGGTACCGGTACGATAACCGAGCTGCATGGCTTCACCGTAGCTTCGAGTCGCCGCAGTCGCCACGCGTAGATTACCCGTAGTGGCCAGACGCATTCCGACAAAACCGACGCACCAGCTGAACAGCGAACCGACGAAGAACGCGCCGGCCCGGCCGAACTTGTACCACGGATTATCGCTTTGCGTGGTGAAATAGAGGACCAGCGTAATAATGACAATGAGAGGACCGATCTTTCGGAACTGTGCGCCGAGATAGGCATTGGCGCCTTCGCGAACGGCGGCTGCAATGTCCTGCATACGCTTGGTTCCCTGGGGGGCACTTTTCACCTGGCCCACCAGCATTATGGCATAGAGCAAACCGGCAACGGCGATACCCAATACCACGAACAACGCAACACGCTCGACCGTACTGAACTTCGGATCCGTCATGAAACTGAATGGTTTGAATTCCTTCAGGATTTCATGGCTCCCGGCGGGAGCGGACGACATAGCCGTCTGTGCCTGAGTCCATTGGGGGACCATCCACCCAATCATCACCAGGGCAATCAGGGCGGCGACTGACCCAGTAAGCTTCCAATTTTTAATCACTGTTAGTACCTCGCAAACTGAAACTGAACCAAAAAACAAAAATACCGTTTATTTACTCGCGCCGATCCGTCGGCGCGCTGAAACGAACACTATTTTCCGGAGGAATCGTTCCGGCATTTCCGTCCTAAAACATAAACTTGGTATTCATACCCCATTTGAAGTGGACGTTCAAGCGAAAAATTCATATTTTGTTAAAGGTTTTCAGGTAATTTTGCGAATGGAATTTTTTCCCCCGCTATGGACCGCGATACCCCGGGTGTTTATAATGGAGCCGGTTGCCATCGAAGGAGATAAATGGATGACCCAGCAGCAGACATCGGAAAAGATCGGCGGCAAAGTATTGATCGTCGATGACAATACTCAAAACGTGGAACTTCTTCAGGCTTATCTGGAGGATCTGCCGGTCGAGACGCTTGTAGCTCACGACGGAATGGAAGCGATGGAGAAGGTCGGCGTCGAACCGCCGGACCTCATCCTGCTGGACATCATGATGCCCAAGATGAGCGGATTCGAAGTTTGCAAACAACTGAAGAAAAATCCGGAAACGCGCGACATTCCCGTCATCATGATCACCGCACTCAACGAGATCAGCGATATCGAGCGCGGCGTGGAGTGCGGCACGGACGATTTTCTCACCAAGCCGGTTAATAAACTGGAATTGCTGACGCGAGTCAAATCGCTCCTGCGGCTGCGACATCTGAAAAACGAACTGGAGCGGGCACTGGCCTATATGGCGGACCTCGAAGCCAGGCCCCCGCAATAACGAATCAATCAGCGCCGAAAACGATTCCGGCATACCCCACAGCGTCACCGCCCATGTCGCCGTACTGCTTATGAAGCACCTCGTAGCTGTTGGTATGCACCAGGAGTTTCGCTTTTGTCGCGTTCATTGCTTTAACCGCACCGATCGTCGCGGTAATCGCACCGGCCCCGCAGGCAGCATGATTGCTTTCCGCGTAGTGCAAAACTTTTCCGGCGTCCATGTTCATAATCAGATCGATCAACCCCTGATCGTTGACATCCTTTGCCCAGCTGATTCCCTTCAAACCCGAACCGTGAGGCGTAAAGCCATAGCCGGGGCCGTAATGAGTCAGATCGCTCGATCCGATACATACCGCGCCGGGACGAACCTCGCAAATCGCCTCAGCCGCCACCCTACCGACCGCTTCGGCACCTTCGAAAGGCGGCACAAGGATCGGAACGATTTTCGCCCGTGGAAACAATTTCTGAATGAACGGCACCTGCACCTCGATGCTATGCTCCGGCAGATGGACCCGAACGTTTTCCATGATCAAATTCAACTCAATGGATAAAATCTTTTTTGCCAGTTCCTTGTCAATCTCGATCGAGCCGAGCGGCGTTTCCCATTTACCCTCGGCAAAGACAGCCGACCGACTGACGCCATAGTGATGGACCGCACCGAAC
Organism: uncultured Phycisphaerae bacterium; assembly: GCA_964394135.1. Taxonomy (GTDB): domain Bacteria; phylum Planctomycetota; class Phycisphaerae; order JAAYCJ01; family JAAYCJ01; genus CAYMXC01. Next base: position 8,381 of record CAYMXC010000041.1, on the reverse strand, counting down.
AGGACAAAGGTTTCGACCTCGCCCCTTGCGTGAATCGCCGAAAACACTTTCCCCGCTACCGCTCCCGAACACATCCATCCCGCGTGAGGAACGATGCCGCCCAAAATCTTTCCGGGCAAATCGGATTCATCCACTCCGCCGACCAGACATTCCTCCACCGCCGCTATCGCCCCGTATTTCGATTCAGGATAAAATCGACCCGCCACGACCGATCTGCGAATATTCATGATTAAAATTCCTGAAATAAATCGGATTCTAAAAAACTCTTCGAGTTTCTTCTTGACCCTCGCCTCTCTTTTCTCATGATAATCATGAAAAGCGTATTATTCAACCGATACGTTATGAATGGTACGGAAAGGGAATTGAAACAGGAGTTAAGATGAGCTTTAAAAATATAAAATATAAATTCAGAATGCTTCCTTGTCTGATTTTTATTTCCTTATTTTTTTTATCTGTTATACCTTGTCCGGCCCAGACGTTGCAGCAGGCGCTTGATCAGCAAATTAATCCTTTGAAAAACCTCAAAGGCGCCGCGGGCATCGTCGTATTGTCCGCCGACGACGGCAAGACGATATACGAATTCTGTCCCGATCTTCCCCTGGCGCCGGCGAGCAATCAGAAACTCGTCACCACTGTCTCCGCTCTGGCAACGCTCGGGCCTGATTTTCAATTTATCACCACGCTGGGCAAAATGGGTAACGATCTTGTGGTCATCGGCGACGGCGACCCCGGCTTGGGCGATCCGGTACTGGCTGACGGTAAATCCGTCACCGATACCTTCGATCAGTGGGCCGGAGCGCTTAAATCGGCAGGCCTGACTGTAATTTCGGGTAAAATCATTTTCGACGATTCGATTTTCGACCGGCAGTTTTATCATCCGAACTGGCCGCAAAATCAGGCCAATCGATGGTACGCAGCGCCAATTGCGGGTTTGAATCTCAACGACAACTGCCTCGATCTGTCCTTAGGCTTCGACGCGGACAAACGCGCACAACTGGTCATCTCGCCCGCCTGCGAAAGTCTCTTTGTCGATCCCGTCTGGATTCAGACCAAAGCCACCGCCACCATAATCAATCCGGTCTGGGTCAATCAGGAACGCCTCAAGGTCGTCGTCCGGCTCGGATCGCGGCCTGTAACCAATCCGGTCAACATCACCGTTCGCAATCCGCACATATTTTTCGCCACCCTCTGCCGTGAACGACTGGAAGCCAATGGGATCAAAATCGCAGGCCCGATCGTATTCCAGAAGGTGCGCAGCGCCGATGGATCGCAGCCCCCGACGCTGACCGTTATCGCACAGTATAAAACTCCTATTTTCGACGCCGTCAACAGGGCCAACAAGAACAGCCAGAATTTCTTTGCCGAATGTCTCTTCAAACGTCTGGGCTATCATGTGGCCCGGAAAAATGCATCGTTCGGCTCGGGCACGTGGACTACAGGTCAGCTCGCCGTTAAGGAATTCATCCAGGACCAGGTCAAATCGAAAATTGATGATATCGTCATTGACGACGGATGCGGCTTGAGTAAAAACAACCGTGTCACCGCCCGCCTGCTGGCCCAGATTCTGCTTTTCGCGAAGAATCAACCCTGGGCCGACCGATTCACCGGTTCTCTGTCGATTGCCGGAGTGGATGGAACACTCAAGCGGCGAATGCGACACACCCCCGCCGCAGGCAAGGTCTACGCCAAGACGGGCACCATCGACGGAGTCAAATCTCTCAGCGGATATGTCCTCGACGGTGAGAATAAACCACGAATCGTTTTCGTCACACTCTTTAATTTCCCGCAGTCCAGCCCTCTCCGCTGGCAATCCAAGACCGTTCAGGATAGAATATGCATCGTGCTGGCACAGGCGGTAGCAGGCCAGCCGACAACCCAGGCAACAACCCAAAACGCGTTGGAACAAAATAACAATGCCCAAAACCAGGAAGTCGAGTAGATTGAACACCGCCGTTTTTATAACGGCGTGCTTCGTCATTGTCGTCGGACTTATCCTGCTGCCATATCTGATCAATTACTACTTTTCGCCCGACGAATTGATCAAAAACACTACCCGGGCCATCGAAACCCTGACCGGAACGAAAATCACAATCCGCAATGCCCGGCTCAGCCTGCTAGAAGGGATCACATTTGAAGATGTCCGCGTCCTGGTCCCGCAGGAAAAACTGAATCTGGAGCCGGACTTTACCTGCGACGACGCCATGCTCCTCTCCGCCAAATCATTTCAGATCACACTCAAACGCAAGGGAATCTTCGGACTCAATCTTCAGCTTGGTGCCATCATCGTAAACAACCCCATGTTTCATTTCGTCAAGGACGCAGCGAAAAACCGCTGGAACTGGCAGATGCTTTTCGCCGGTCCGCTCGGTAAGCCCGGCCCGCGCCATTTTTTGGGTATCTGCCCCCCTATCGGGCTTCATGACGGCCGGATCGTATTTACAGAGCTAAAGGATCGTCAGCGACGCCCGCTGGGACGAATCAATTTCGCCACCGAAGCCCAGCCGCAGAATAACGGCCAATTTTACCGCATTACGCTGAAGACCTGGACCGACGAATCCCAGGGGCCTGTCGCCGTTGCCGACTTCAATCCCCGCACCGGTGAAATCCTCGGCGGAGTGATCGATACAATCGATCTGAAAAACATCGAAAAAACTCTGCCTGATCCATATCGCTCCTGGTGCGGCAAGCTGCATCTTTCGGGGTCCATCACTGTACCGGAGATGGTCTACCGGCCGGGGGAAAAATCCCGCGTTGTCGTCGTCCTGGACAATGTCCGGGCCAAAGTTCCCCTTTCCATGGCGGAACTCAACAATCCTTCTGAAAAGGCCCTTTTAAACCTTTTCGATCTGAGCGGGAAAATTGTTTTACGCGACCACCGCCTCATCATTCCCAAGCTCGACGGCAAGCTCAACGGTTCGCCGTGCCGAATCAACGGTGAAATTCCAAATTGCACCGCCCCGATCGAACAGGCCGATTTCCATCTCCGCGTCGCCGCCACACAATTTCAGTGCCCGAATTATCTTGATCCGGCGCAGCGTGACTATATCGAAAAATTCATCCCCTGGAAGCTCAGATGTTTCTTCCATGATTTCAAACCCATCGGCAAACTCGACCTGGACCTACTGATCAGTCGAATGGGCCAAATGGAAAAGACAACGACTAAAGGTTCCGCCCTGACGCTGACGGGAAAAGTTCAGCCCAGGCTCCTCAGCGCCGAATACCATAAATTTCCATATCGAATCGACAATCTCGTCGGAACGCTCCAACTCTCTGACGGCGGATTTGTCCTGCAGGGAATCACCGGCACCACAGGCCAAGGCAAGGTCACCGTCAACGGAACGATCTCCGAACCTTCGAAATATGCAAAAATCGACCTGTTCATCAGTTCTGCTCAAACTCCGATCGATCCGAAATTGTTCAACGCTCTGGCACCCAAGTACCGCCGGATATTCGACAAATTCAATCCGTCAGGTTTCGCCGACACCGAGATCGAACTTCACCAGCCTTACGGTGAAAATCAGCCATGGCGAACCCAGATCGAAGCAGCGCTCTACGGTGTCACCGCCACCTATGAACAATTCCCCTACGCCGTCTCCGACATACACGGCGATCTGATCCTCCAAAACGATCTGCTGGAACTCCGGGATGTCTCCGCGCGGCATGGGAAAACCGCTATCACGATCAATGCCAAAGTCGAAGGGATCGACAAACCCAGCCCAGCCGGTTCGCTGACGATCAGCGCGAAAAACGCAACCCTCGACGAAGACCTGATCAAGATTCTGCCCGTTCATACCGGACAGTTCATACGTGACTGCCGAATCGATGCTTTGATCGATCTGGGAGGTAATGTCAACTTTCAACCCGACAAACCCATCGATTATGCGTTTCAATGCCAAATGAAAAATGCCAAACTCTGTTACCGCGATTTTCCCTATCCGGTGGAAAATCTCTCCGGCCGATTGACCATCAAGCCCCGGCAGTTAATCATCGAAAGCGCAACTGCGCGAAAAGGCACGCAATCCATCACCGCCGGCGGAGAAATTTTCTTTCTCGATCGTCAGCGAAAACTCAATCTCAATATCAACGCCGACAATTTTGCGGTAGACTCACTCCTCTACGATGCGCTGGATCCGTCGCAGAAAACGATCTGGAACCGCCTGAATCCGAGCGGAAAAATAAAGGTGCGGGCAAAGGTTTCCCGAAACGCAGCAGAACCGTGGAACTGGAACCTGGGCATCGATCTGCTGGACGCCGCCATCAAATATAAATCGCTGCCCAAAATCACAGGCCTGAGAGGGCAGATCGTCTTTGGTCCCAGCCAGGCATCCTTCAATAATATCAACGGTCTGGTCGATCAAAAACATCCCCTGGCGATGCAGGGCACCGTTCAGACGACGCCTAAGACTACCACTATTCGGCTTTCCCGCCTGCAGTTCACGCAAATCGACGTCAATCGCGATATTTTTGATATAATAGGAAACGACGGGGTTTTCAAAAATCTCAAATGGACTCCCGGCGGATCGTTGACTGCCGATTTAAACCGCGTGGAAATCGAACTGGCCCCAGAAAACCGCCGGCGCTGGACCCTGGATGGCAAACTGCAATTCAAAAACGCCGGCATCGGTGCCTTCGATTCCATTCCCACCGATCTGGATTACACCGGCAGACTTCTTTGGGTCGAACCCGCTTCTCGATTTGCTCTGGCAGGTCGGCTTAATCTCAAGTCCTTCAATTGGAACGAACGGCGAGTCTCCGCACTCACCGCAAACCTAACCAAAACGCTGGATAATCCATCCATGACCATCGATCCCATCCATGGCTTCTACGCCAATGGGCAATTGACCGGAATGGCCAAACTCAAATTCGACCGCAATCAAACCTCCTACGGAATGCAGCTCACCTTCGACAGCGTCGATGCAGCTACCGCATTGTATCTCAATTCGTCCAAAGGCAATATCCACGGTAAAATGCGCGGAGAAATTTACATGACCGGAATCGTCGGAAAGAAATACAGCGGAATCGGCGGGGGAATCCTTCAGATCACTGACGCAGAGGCATTGAAAGTTCCTCTCATGGCTCAGATTCATCGCAATATCAGCAGTGAGCCGGCCGACCTGGCGGAGTTCCATGATATCACCGCGCAGTTCACCCTCGAAAAATACAGGGTTGAACTGCCACAGATCGAACTCACCGGCCCGACACTTTCGTTGACCGGCTCAGGCAATCTCAATCTCTCAAACGATCGGATCAGTCTGCATCTTATGACTGCATCGCCTCAGCAACTGAAGAAATTGCCTATTTTGCCCGAACTGATGCAGGGGGCTGCCGGTGAATTCACAGAGATCGAAATCAGGGGCACTACCGCCAATCCGCTGATCACAGCCCGCCCACTGAAAAATATCTCCGAAACACTCCAAACCTTCATTGAAGGCAAAGCGGTAAAATAATCTTCAGTAGGACTGAAAATTATTTGCCGGGCGTACGGCGATGAATCGTCCAGTCGTCGCCAATATATTTGGAAACGAGTTTTTCAGAGGCGGCTTCTTCGTCGGAGGTAAATTCGCGGTGAACGAAATCAGATTCCATGCGGCCTGTAAGTTCGTCCACGATCATCTGTTCCAGGACCTCGGGGCCGGGCGACTGGTGGATCAGACCTGCGAGAGTGGCCACCGGCTGGGCGGAAAATCGGCTGTCAAGCATGATTGAACCATGTTGAAGGAAGGCTTTGGGCAGTCGGCGCTGTGCGCTGCCGACAAGTTTGCCGGCGCTGCAGATCAGATCTGTCGGGCACGGGCGTGCGAAGCAGAACTCCGGTTCGTCCTTGATTTTCATGTAGTCGGCCTGCTTGGGACGAAGAAACAATGACACACCTATTTTTTTAAGGGCATCTGCAATGGCCTGATGAACGAGAATGTATGCCGCCATCGCCCCACCCTGATAGAATGGGCTGTCGGCCGGCATGGTCAGACAATATGTAATTTCACGATCGTGTAATATCGCTCCGCCGCCGGTCAGTCTGCGGACAATGGTGAGGTCCGATAAATCTGGAAAAGTCGCTCGGAATTTTTGATAATCTTGAAAATATCCAAGTGAAATGGTCGGGGCGGACCAGGTGTAAAATCGAAAACGCGGTATACCGTCTGCGGCGGTAGCATCCAGGAGTGCTTCATCGCAGGCCATCTGCCAGGGCCCGTTACGGCAAATTGAAGGCAACCAATTGACTGCAGCCATTATTATGACCTTTATTTAACCCTTATAACATAAGATACTTGTAATCAACATATGGATTAATGTTTTGAGCAAATTTATCGTATAAAATAATATCCTCCCGGCCTGATTTTGCTGTAGTACTATTGTTTTCTAGCCGATTTAGAGCAAGGTATTGATTATCCAACAGAAGTGGGAAATAATCAACTATCAAAATAAAGTCCGATAAAAGAGAAGGAAACCCATAGAGAAAGAGGAAATGATATGCGGATGCTCAAAACATTCTCCGTCGCCCCCCTTCTTCCGAATCGTTTGAAAGTTCTGCAGGATTTGGCGCATAACATCTGGTGGTGCTGGCACCCGACGGCGATCGATCTGTTCCGGCGGTTGGACAATGAGCTGTGGGAGCAGTTGAATCACAATCCCGTCGCTCTGCTGGGATCGATCGATCAGGAGAAATTGAAGGCAGCCAGCGAGGACGAAGGTTTCATTGCGCATCTTCAACGAGTAATGAACGAATTCGAGAATTACATGAGCGAGGCGAGGTGGTATCAAAAGACCTACCCTGAGGAAATCAAAGACCAATCTGGCAATCCAATGACGATAGCCTATTTTTCCGCGGAATTCGGTTTGACTGACAGTCTTCCGATTTACAGCGGGGGGTTGGGGATTCTGGCGGGCGATCATTTGAAATCCGCCAGTGATCTTGGACTTCCGCTGATCGGCTGCGGGTTGCTGTATAACCAGGGTTATTTCCGTCAGTATCTCAACGCCGACGGGTGGCAGCAGGAAGCGTATCCTTATTATGATTTTGCGAACACTCCGGCCGAGCCGGTTTATAATGAAGACGGCACACTGCTGACGATCGAGCTGGACTATCCGGATCATAAGGTATCTGTTCAGGTGTGGC
>CAYMXC010000041.1:0-1224 GCA_964394135.1 uncultured Phycisphaerae bacterium | reverse complement strand
ATTTGGAGATGCGTATCAAGCAGGAGATTCGGCTGGGTATCGGTGGGCTCAGAGTTCTGAGCAAGCTTGGCGTGAGTCCGACCGTCTGTCACATACACGAAGGTCACTCTGCCTTTCTGGCATTGGAACGGATACGCAAGCTGATGGAGATTCGCGGTCTTTCGTTCGACGAAGCAAGGGAAGCGACGAGCCAGGGCAATATTTTCACCACACACACACCTGTTCCCGCAGGGAACGACGTATTTCCTGCGGCGATGATGGATAAATATTTTTCGCAATACTATACGTCACTTGGCCTGTCGAGGAAGCAATTCCTGGCTTTGGGGCGTCAGAATCCGAATGACGATAACGAGCCGTTCTGCATGACGGTTCTGGCGATTCGTCTGGCGGGATATTCCAACGGGGTAAGCCGGCTGCATGGCGACGTTTCGCGTCGAATGTGGCAGCGAATCTGGCCTGAGGTTCCGTCAGAGGAAATTCCGATCCGCCACATCACCAATGGGATTCATATCACCAGCTGGATCAGTCACGATATGGCGGACCTTCTGGAACGGTATCTTGGACTGAAATGGCGAGAGAATCCCGCTGATATCAAGATATGGGAAAGGGTATCGCGTATACCAGACGCGGAGTTGTGGCGGACTCACGAGCGTCGCAGGGAGCGGCTTGTGGAGTTTGCCCGACGGCGTCTGCGTCAGCAGCTGATCAAGCGCGGTGCGACCAAAACGGAAGTCATGCAGTCGGAGGAAGCTTTGGATCCCGAGGCTCTGACCGTTGGCTTTGCGAGGCGTTTTGCGACATATAAGCGAGGGACGCTTTTGATGCGAGACGTTGACCGATTCATCCGGCTGCTGAACGATCCGAAACGTCCGGTTCAGTTTATTTTTGCCGGCAAGGCCCATCCACGCGATGCCGAAGGCAAGGATTTGATCCGCCAGATCATCCACCTGGCTCGTCGTGAGGATTTCCGACGAAAAATCGTATTCATCGAGGATTATGATCTGAACGTGGCTCGCTATATGGTCCAGGGCGTTGACGTTTGGCTGAATACTCCCCGCCGCCCGATGGAAGCGTCTGGAACGAGCGGGATGAAGGCGGCGTGCAACGGCGGATTGAACATGAGCATTCTGGATGGATGGTGGGACGAAGGGTACAACACCGAAAACGGCGGGGCGATCGGGTCGGGTGAGATGTACGATGATACACAATATCAGGACCAGGTGG
>CAYMXC010000040.1:12327-12666 GCA_964394135.1 uncultured Phycisphaerae bacterium | reverse complement strand
TTTGTATCACTGGTTATAATTTTCATAGGGCGATCCCCAGAATGACGGTTTCTCCATCGCCGACGGCATACGCAGATTCAGAAACATCGTGCTACCGCCGTAAGTCGTAAAACTCGTCGGCAATGTAACGGTTTCGTCATCGGTGAGCGGTATTCCATGGATGGCTGAGACATGACCGTCGAGATAACAAAGATTCATTTTGCGTTGATGATAGAACGCCGCCGTCGCCCGGTAGTGCATTCGAGTTCGCATCATGCCAACCTCGCCCAGAGCATTTATTTTCTGCAGTGATGCAAGAATCGCGGGATGATCCAGATCGAGCACGCGGTCGTAATTGAC
>CAYMXC010000040.1:0-12317 GCA_964394135.1 uncultured Phycisphaerae bacterium | reverse complement strand
GGCAGGACTCGACGGATCGGTGATTTTCCCTTTTCCGCCGAATAAACCAACCTGGATCGATACTCCGTTGCCCATCGCCAGGGTTGTATCCGAACCGTTCGCCATGTATGAGGTCAATTCCATCTTCAGAAATCCCATGTGCGGCCAGGGAAATGGGTCCGGATCGCACGGACAATACAGCACACTCGGCAGCGTATTTTTATTGAGCTTTGACCAGTTCGTCATGTTCGACGTATCCGGCAGCGGCATGCCGACATAGCTCGCTGTTGTTTCCCATAACCCCGTCACCTCCGGCAGAAAATCACTGGAATCCTGAGCGTAATAATACATCGCTTTACCGATCTGCCCAAGATTGCTGGCGCAGACCATTTGCCCGGCCATGCCGCGTGCCGACGAAAGTGACGGCAAGAGCAGGCTGATGAGCACCGCGATAATCGCGACGACGATGAGTAGTTCTATCAGGGTAAAGGATGCCTGATTTTTCATTGTTTTTACCATTATCGTGAACCTCCCGAGGGCAATTCGCAGATCATTTGTTGATTCAGCAATATAGCAAGATTGTTCGCCCAGAACCGTCCCAGCGGGGTTAAAATCATGGCTTGATTCTGCCAATCGATGAAACCATGATTGATGAATGTCTCAAGCAGAACGGCTAAATTCTGATCACCTTCGCTCGCCTTAGCGGAAAAATCGCTGCATCCGCACAGGATAAGCTCGTGTAAATTTTTAGCAAAAAGAGATAATGTCGCCCTGCGGACCTGGCCAAACATTGGTTCGACGCTGCCCATTCGGATTCGCTGGATATAAACCGGCAGGCTCGCATAATTCATGTAGCGGATATTGCCGATCGTGCCCCCGGCAAAGCAGCCGATCGCCAGGAGCTCATCGGGATCAGCAGCGAAACGATTATAGATATTTCGATCCCGCCGATCACGAATCCAATGTGTCGTACCCGCGGGCGAGCAACCGGCTTTTGATAATTTTTCTTCCGCCAGCATGAAAAGACTGTATTCATGCTCGATATCGCCGAGTTGTGTCCAGCCGCTGCGGATCTGTTCGTGCAGGGCGGAATTTTCCTGAACCGAAAGCGGATAAATACTCACCCCGTCAATCGGCGAATCGATAAGCCGATCCAAATCCCGTGACCAATCGTTTGGCGATTGATCGGGCAGGTTGTAAATCAGATCGACGCTCAGGCAGAAAACTCCCATTTGTTTCATTCGCGACAAGCGGGCAAAAGCCTCATCACCAGAAACGATCCGGCCCATCTTGCGGCGATGTTCATTGTGGAAGGTCTGTACGCCGAGGCTGATGCGATTGACGCCGTTTTCGAGCAGGGCTGCAATTTTATCGTCGTCGAAATCCATGAATCGTCCTTCGAGCGTCCATTCGATATCGTCCGAGAGTGGAAAAGAATTCCGGATCGTATGAGTGATTTTTTCGATCTGTGTCACCGACAGGAGCGAAGGCGTACCACCGCCGAGATATACCGCCTGATATTTTCCGCTTCTCGTGTACGGATAATCGGACAATAATCGAAGATGCCGGATCACAGCTTCGACGTATTCATGCACTTCCCGTTCATCTGCCGAGCGAATTCTCGCTAGGCCGCAAAACGTGCAGAGGCACCGGCAAAACGGGATGTGCACATATAATGTCTTGTCGGTTCGCGGCGACGGCGAGGACAGGATCGATTTAAATTCACGGGCAAGATCCATTCCGCCGATGGTTTCCTTCGCCGAAGGCATGACATGGGTTCGCTGGCGATGTGAAAACCGCTGCCAGGGTTCGCATGAAATTTCATTCAACGATGAAGTATCCGCTTCCTGATGATATCGTAATTCCTGCATAAATTTCCCTTTATTTGTTTCAGGAGTCTCATTTTCTGTTTTTGTCGATGAAGGAAAATGCGGTGACGACAATTTAACTAATTCTTGTGCAATACCGGCTGAGAAGTTGATTGATGTTCGGCGTCATGAGTTTCGCATTTTTTAGATCGGCGTTTGCCACTACCGCACCGACCATCCCCATGCCGAACAACGGACGGTTCTTTCGCTTCCGGTCCCAGCATGATTTCATAGAGCTTCATCGCCGAAATCCCGTCGCGTTCTGCGAGAATCGCCAATGTATCGGATTCCATCACCGGATGCCCTGCATCTTTCAGCCGGGACAAAGCAGTTGGCAGAGATAAACCGATATCCTTCGTCAAGGCTGACAAAGTCGCTTCCTCCGCACCATTCCACGGCGGCGGCGTAATAGCGGCCGCATAAGTTTCCTTGATTGCCTCGCCGTGCTCCACCAGAGCATTGACCGGAAAATTATCTTTGGCAGCCAGAATGATCAGAATCAACATCAGGCCTATTGCCGCGGCGAATTCTCTGAATTGAAATTGAATCATCTGGCTTCGTTTGCGAAGATATCCAATGAGCATGGACCAGTTATACGCCAGATGGATCAATGCCGTCAGTGGAAAAAGAATGCCGAGAAACAAGTGCAGCGATTCCCACTGTTCCTTGCTGAAACTCCAGAATTGCCAGCCGGCCCAGGCAGCGTCCCTGCAACGAGGAGCGGCATAGAGGAGAAACCCCGATAATGCCAGCAGCAAAAACTGCATCGTCAGAAAAAAGGATATAAATCCTCGTGTATTCCATCGAATTGATTGAGTTTGCTCATTCATATTTTACTTTCGCATCCTTTCCATAATCAGGGTCTTTTCGAACTCCAGAACGGTTCGTATCGCCGGGCCATGCCGAATGGAATCGCTTCTTCCATCATCAGTCGAACATGCCCATCCAGAAAAACAACACCAACTTTATCCTGATGCCGATAATCAAAATTTTCCATCGGACAGCTTTTATAAAGTACGATTCCGGGCGATTCCAACTCGCCACAGGCGTCACTGAACATCATGACTGATGACTCCGATTCGAATTCCCCGCATCGGCGATGTACAAGATGATCGGGTCTTCCGCCAAGTCCCAGTGTGCCGTTCATACCATAGCTTAAACTATACGTCAGCACTTCACCCTCGCGCCATTGCCAAGGCTTCGGGTGGCTCGGACAGATCAAAACTGTTTTTGTCTTCGCTGGCCCTATCATCTGTCCCGTAGAATCCTTTTCCAGCGTAACGCCCATCTCCGCCAACAGCGATTCGTTCATGAACCAGTGACGAGAATCGGGAAATTCACGGTCCGGCGGTTCCGCAGCAGGCAGCCAGTCGTTATTTCCTTGTGTGTATCGTTGTACGCCGACGGCTATCGTCCGAAGATTTGCCGAACACACCGTCTGGCGAGCCCGCTCCCGTGCGCCGTTCAGTGCAGGGAGCAGAATACTCACCAGCAACGCGATAAGGGCGACAACGACCAGCAATTCTATCAGGGTAAAACTTTTTTTTAGCATATTCATCTCTTTATCCCTTCCTATTACCGGTCGAATCACAACGAGCGATTCGACCGGAATGGAAAGGGACTGTTTAGCTATTTTTTCCTGCGAAACATCGCCGCGGCCCCCAAGGCGAGCATCGCCAGCGTTGCCGGTTCAGGAACCGAAATTCCGGCAAGGGAATCAAAGAACATTCCAGTGTTTGATCCGCTCGCGGTACGAAGCACTTTGACATAATACACCTCCCCGCTAAAAGCCCCGTCAAAATCGAACGACATATCGTAAAAACTTCCGCCTGTACTGCCAATCGTTCCGATTTCTGTATAGTTTATACCATTCGCACTGGCCAGTACCGACGCTCCGGCTTTAGATCCGGAAAATAAACGAATCACCAGATCATCGCCCGCGACGTCCTGCAATCCGATATCCCACTGCACAATGAAATACTCACCCGGATACGTCGATCGCCATCCTCCGACAGTGTCCGCTGTATCATCGGCGTCCGACGGCCCGGTTAACCACCATGTGCAGGAATCATTCATTATTGTTCCCCCGTAATTTTGAATAGCACTGGAATAATCAACTACGCTATCCGCCCAGTTTTTCCCATCGACAATCGCCGCTCCGACAGAAGATATTCCCGCAAGCTGAACACCAAGAATTACGACAGTACGGGTCAATATTCTTTTCGATTTCATTACTTTCCACCTTTCACTTATAGATAAATTACAAATTTCAGTAAAATCAGTTTAGCCCATTGGTCGACTATGACAGTTTCTTTCACATGGCAACCTCCTTCCACACCTGCCAATCTCCAATAAAAAAGGGAACTCGCGAGGATTTCCTCGATCGTTCCCTGGCTGGCGAATTAGCTGGCTTGGAAGACGGCAATGGTTCGATTCTACTTGTTCAAAATTAATTTCCCATTTTTGGTAATACGAAGGCGATACAATTCACCCTCGTGCTCAATCTGAATCTCCGTACGTTTACCGAAAAGATGGATCGATTCGATCGTACCCGATTCCCGCCACTGTTTTGCCGCCTTGCATCGGCATTCATGATTTTCCGAATTTTTTGTACTACACATGACATTGATCTCCATGTTTTTTAATAGGATCGCGACGGTTGCACCCCGCACAGCCGTTGCAACGACCTGTTTGTTTCGCGGACGCAAAGTCCCGATAGACAGACCTGCCGATAATCAGCAGACCCGCTGCAATCAGAACGATAATAACGACTTGTTCCAGCATCAGTTGACTCCGATTTTAAGTAAGGTCCCGATCTGATAGACGATTGTTGTAACGATCCACGCCAATATACCCAGACCGACGAACTGCACGATCGCCCACATCCATGAATTCGATTCGCGTTTCATCACGGCGAACGTCGCGATGCACGGCGCGGTGATCAGGCAGAACAGCATGATGCAAAAGCCCACCAGAGGCGAATAATTTTCCTGCAGCTTAGCCCGCAGCGATTCCGATGTTTCATCCGCTTCACCCACACTGTACACGATGCCCATCTGGGCGACAAAAACTTCCTTCGCCGCCAGGGCTCCAATGAGTGCGGTACCGATCTTCCAGTCGAATCCCATCGGCTTTAAAATCGACTCCATCGCCTTGCCGGTTTTACCCGCCAGCGAGATGGAGAGTTCGACATTCTGAGCCGCTTCTTCATCGAGACCGGCAAGCTGACTTTCCGCAGGCTTGGGATATGTTGTCGCCGCCCAGAGCAGAATCGATGCCCCTAAAATCAGCGTACCCGCTTTTTTCAGATACAGCCAGCTTCGCTCCCACATGTGCGTCGCCAGGCTGCGAATCGTCGGCAAACGATACAGAGGCAATTCCATCACAAACGGAATCGACTCACCTTTAAAGAAAAACGTCTGCAGAAGCTTCGCAACAATAATCGCCAAAACGACGCCGATAATGTAGATGAGCCACAGCACCGGAGTCTGCCATGCCTTCGGGAAAAACGCAGGGATGATCAGCATGTAAATCGGCAGCCTCGCGCCGCAGCTCATCAACGGAATCACCAGCATCGTCACCAGCCGATGACGACGGTCTTCGAGAATTCGCGTGCCCATAATTGCCGGCACGGAACAGCCAAAACCCAGCAGCATAGGAATAAAACTCTTGCCATGCAGACCGATTGCGTTCATCACGCGGTCCATGATGAACGCCGCTCTGGCCATGTAGCCCGTGTCTTCCAGAAATGCGATCGCCAGGAACAAAAATACGATGTTCGGCAGAAAAACCAGCACACCACCCACGCCGCCGATGATGCCGTCAACGATCAGGGACTTGAGCGAACTTTCCGCTCCTTCAGGCCACCATCCCGACACTGCCGTACCCGCCCAGCCGAAGAATTCCTCGATCCAGCCCATCACCGGCTCACTAAGCGTGAAGGTAAACGCGAACATCAGATACATCAGCCCGAGAAAAATCGGAATCGCCAGAACCCGATGGGTCAGCACCATGTCGATTTTATCCGAAAGCGTTCGCGACGCTTGATGGGTACATCGAACACGCTTACGGCACAGATCGTCGAGATACGTATATCGCCGTTCCGCAATCGCGTGATCGGTGTCCTGATCGAGCGACGTCTCCAGCCGCGATATTGTTTGATTCACCGCTTTTTTCACATGAAGCGATGTAATTTTTCGATGTATATCTTCGTCTTTTTCGATCAATTTGAGCGAGAACCAGCGGGGATTGTATCGCTCGGCGAGGCGTTCTTCCGATCGTCGCAGAACCTCTCCGATCGATTGTATTCCGCTTTCGATCTCCTGCCCGTAATCCACCGGATTCGAATGCGTTTGTCTCGTATCCCGCTCTGTCACCTCGATCACCGCATCGAGAATCTCTCTCATTCCCTTTTTTCGATGCCCCACCGTCGCAACGATCGGTGCGTTAAAATCTCGCGCCAGCGATTCCAGATCGAACACAAACCCCATCGACCTTGCGGTATCGCTCATGTTGACCGCCAGCACCATCGACACGCCCAGTTCCAGAAATTGTGTCGTCAGATAAAGATTCCGCTCCAGGTTCGACCCGTCGAGAATATCCACCACGACATCGGGCTTATCCTCAACGATCACATTCCTGGCCACCAGTTCCTCCGGCGACGATGATGTGAGACTGTACGTCCCCGGCAAATCGATAATCTTGAACGTGTACCCGCGATAATGCCGAACGCCTTCCTTCTTTTCCACCGTCACGCCCGGATAATTCCCGACGTGCTGCCTGGCTCCCGTCAGGGCATTAAAAATCGTCGTCTTTCCGGAATTGGGGTTTCCCGCCAATGCCACGGTAATGATCTGCGACATAGCTGCTTCGTCTCCTGTTTCGATAGTTAGATATGACGTATTTAGTTTGGCAAGCCTAACATATCATTCAAAAAAAATTCAACTCTGCGAAACGGTAATGGTTGCCGCCTCTTCCGTTCGCAGACTCAGATGATAGCCCTTGACCTTCACCTCGATCGGATCGCCCAGCGGCGCGATTCGTTCGACGCAAATCACCGCGCCCTTGGTCACCCCCATCTCCACCAGCCTTTTACCACCGAGACCTTTGCTCTGCATCCGCACAACCCGAACCCTTTGCCCCGGGCGGACCTTATCGAGCGTCATCGTCGCTTGTTCTAATGCTGTCTGTGTTTCCATTTTCTCCCTCAACTCTTCCAAACAGAGTGTCACACACTTCTCACATTCCTTGCCCGTATTTTTCTGCTGACAAAAATGCTCGAATCCCTTGATCCACTTCTCACCACCTCGCGGACAAAGTTCCACAAATTCCACAAAACCGATAAACTTATCCAGAACCTCACGCGAAATCACATGCTCCACTTTGCACGCCGCCGATTCCGCCTCGTCGGGTTCGACCAGCAATACTTTGGTGAAAAAATCCTTGAGCGCTTCGTGCCGACGTACGACATCCTCCGCCAGCGTCTTGCCGCGGGCAGTCAAGGTAATATGTCCATAGGGCTCATAATTGATCAGCCCTTTCTCCGCCAGCAACTGAAGCGCACCGGTTACCGACGCCGCCCGAACCTTCAGTCGTTCGGCGATTTCCTTGACACGTGCTACCGGATTTTCCACGCAAATCTGAAAAATCGCCTCAAGGTAATCTTCCAGGCTCGCGCTCAGGGCTTCACTCGTCATACGATCATCCTGTTCCAAAACAATGCAGTCGAAACACAGACAACTATTTTAGCCGCACCTAACATTATGTCAAGCCTTTTTTGACAAATAATCCTGCACATATCTCCGAACGCCTTCTTCAATGCTCAAAAAGGGTTTCGAATAACCGGCATTCCTGAGTTTCGTTATGTCTGCTTGCGTATGGTATTGATATTTATCGCGAATCGTTTCGGACATATCGATGAAATCGATATTTGGCGTCTTGCTCATCGCGGCAAAAAGTGATTTGGCGAGATCAACCCATGTTCTTGCCTTACCGGTACCGCAATTGAACAGCCCCGAAATTTCCGGATGATCGTAGAAAAAAAGAGTGACGGCAACGGCATCATCGACGTAAATAAAATCCCGATTTTGTTCGCCATCACGATAATCGGAGCGATGAGACTTGAAAAGTGTGATTCGTTCTTCACGGCAAATCTGCGTATAGGCTTTATTGACCAGCGATCGCATCTCGCCCTTGTGATCCTCACCCGGGCCATAAACGTTAAAATATTTTACGCCCGCGATATTACGAATCGCTCCGGTCTTAAACGCCCAAAGATCGAAATGCTGTTTCGACCAGCCATAAAGATTAAGCGGCTCGAGCGCAGGCGTCACAACATCATCGTCGCTGTAACCTTTCGTACCGTCACCATAGGTCGCGGCACTGGACGCATAAACAAAACGAGCCTGATTTCGCAGCGACCATTCGCACAAGTCCTGGGTATATTGCGTGTTGTTATGGTTCAAATACGCTTCATTCGTTTCCGTGGTCGAACTGCACGCCCCAAGGTGAAAAACGCCGTTAACTTTCGGCACGCGGTTTTCGCGAAGCTTTTGACGAAAATACGTCTTATCGAAATAGTCGATATATTTTAGTTGATGCAAATTGTTTTGTTTTGCGTTATCGCCGAGATGATCGACAATGATAATATCGGTAAAACCACGATCATTGAGCGATTTGACCAGATTGCTTCCGATGAAACCTGCTCCGCCGGTTACGATAAAACGTTCTTTCATTTGTTGCCATCCTTTTCTGCTGCCAGAATTCTCGCAATCGTGCCTGTGGTGGATTCCCCCTGAACCATTTTCGCCAAAACCACATTACCGCCGTTTCGTTCCACTGCCTCGCGTCCGCTGACGTAATGTGCCCAGTCTTCGCCTTTGACCAGCACGTCCGGCAAAATCTTTTCGACAATTGCAGCCGGTTCGCTTTCATCGAAAATGACCACATAATCGACATACTCCAGCGACGCCAGGACCAATGCCCGTTCCCACTCGTTATTGATCGGGCGTTTCGGACCCTTGTTGCCCCGCACGCTCGTATCGGAATTGAGCCCGACAACCAACGCATCCCCCTGGCTTCGTGCAAACGCGAGGTAATCCGTATGCCCGCAGTGTAAAATATCAAAACAGCCGTTGGTAAAGACCAGTTTCACTCCCTTCTCCTTGAGCTCTTGCCGTTGAATCACCATTTGTTCGAGCGTCAGAATCTTCTCGCTCGGCTTTTTCCGTAATGTCGAGGTCATGCTGAATTCCTTTCCTGAAAATGACATTTCGTAATGGTCACAATTAGCTACATATATTCACATATAGTCAACGTGTTACGAATATAAATTTCGTGTTACGATATGTCAAATAAAAAATCCCGCCGACTTGCACCGGCGAGATTTCCTATGAAACCGCCTTTGTTAAAAACAAAGGTATAGTTTTTATTACTTTTTCCCGAACCGAAGCTCGCCGGAATCCAATTTGGCTGCCCATGCCTGCCGGGAACGTTTTTTCCAGTCTTTCTGCCCGTAAGCATACCCGGCGATGAGCGGCAGGACCGATGTTGCCTCCGCATAGACCATCTGTTCCTGGCTGGCGTCCACCTTGCCCCAGGAACCCGCCTCCTTCAGCGTCGAACTCGAACAGGCACCGTCGCGAACATCCGCTACGGTAATCTGAATCGCGTATTTGTGCATTGCCACATGTTTGCCAAGGCATTCGGCACAAACCACCGTATCCTGGGCGAAATTCTTCGGCACGCCGCCGCCGATCATGAGCAGCCCGCTGATATTCGCATTCATCTTGATCTGCGTCAGCTCGCGGAAATCCTTGATCGAATCGATCGTCATTCCCGCCTCTTTTTTCTCCCACTGGTGCATCACCAGTCCGAACCCTGCGCTCGAATCGGTAAACGCCGGACAGAAAATCGGCACGTTGTGTTCATAAGCTGTCTGGACCAGCGAGCCTTTCTTCTTCGCATGCTTCGTCAGGTACGCACCCATCTCGCGGATGAACTCCCGCGAGGAATACGGTCGCGGCGAAAGCGAATCAGCGATCTTTTTGATCGTTGCATCGCACACCTGCAATTCTTCTTCATCGATGAAGGTATCGTAAATGCGATCGACATACATCTTCCGCAGTTTTCGATCATCGATAAACGGCGTACCTTGATAATGCTTGAAACCCAACGCTTCGAAGAAGTCCATATCGACAATCGACGCCCCCGTTGACACAATGGCGTCCACCATATTGTATTTCACGAGATCCGCATACAACTGCATGCAGCCTGCGGCACTGGTGCTGCCCGCCAGCGTCAGAATGATCGTACACTTGGGATCGCGAAGCATCTGACAATAAATCTCCGCCGCCCGTCCGACATCGCGAGCGGTAAACGACATCTCTTTCATCGAATCGATAATTTCCCCGCAAGGAATTTTCGTGATATCGATATGCTTGACGGTTTCCTTCAAAAGACTCTTTTTGCTCATTACTGTTTCCTGAAAAAATAGACCAATGCAAGTGCTACGAAATATAGAAACGTGTTACCATAATCGCAAAACATTGTCAATTTTATTTCGAGGAATTTCAGAAGGGGTAAGCGCATACTCAAGAGTAGAACTTGTACCCTTTCTTTTTTGTCACACCCTATGACGTTAGCCTAAATTTGGAAGCTAACTTTTCTCTTGATTATGACGGCAAAAGCTATTCAAATGAAATCAGGTCGTAAGGGAGCGTAGGAAGGGTCAGAAGCATCATGGACATTAAAAGGAAAGGCAACGTGTAAATAGGAAGCATCGAAAGATCATAACATAAAAGATTGGCCTCGAGCCAATTCATAGATCGTCTCAGAAGGAAACTGCTACATTTCTTTAACACGAGACGGACATGGATTGTTGCTCCCTTACCTTCGGGTTTAGGGAGCGCACCTGTTCATTCGTGTTCGCGCTGTAGCAGGCGCCCTTCTGAGTGAATTAGTGTGTGCTCCCGATTTTTATTTTTACCCGAGGGTCATTTGATGGAAACGGTAACTTACGAACGGCTTTTTACCGATGTTGAATGGGACGCATTATCCCATAACCTGCAATTGACGGCCCGACAGGCCCAGATTGTTCTGCTGATTCTTGAAGGCCGGTGTGATAAACAGATCGCCGACGAGGTGGCAATTTCCATACCCACCGTACGGTCCCATCTCAAGGGCATTTTCCACAAACTCAAAGTACAAACCCGGCAGGGACTGATCCTGAAGATCTTCCGAGACTACCTGACGCATCATCGCAAGAATCGTACCCTCAGGACTGATGGTATCACTCTCGATACTACCGGAAATGACGAATTGAATAAATCGACTAATGTGCTAAGGTAGATTGTAAAATGGAGGACCGACCATGAATCGACGTTTTGTTCTTTTCGGTAGTTTGATGAGAACCCTTTATTTTGCGAGGTCATCCGAAGCGGCGAGCTATCGGCAAGGCTACAATAGTTGTTCGATTGCGATTCCGGCAGTAAATACCCAGGTAACGCTTGCGGGGGTACTGAGTATGGCCAAAATCATTTATGATGATGTGAAGCAACCTTTCAAAGAAAATCTGGAGATCACGGTGAAAAATCAGACGAATTCAGCGGTCCGGTGTGCCCATGTCGTACGGTATAACCCTGGAGACAGGACTGACCAGGCGACGACCCATTACAGTGACAAGGTCACCCGGACCACCATTCCTGTCTATAGCAATACGCTTGATACGTCAGAACCTATTTTAAAAAGAAATATCCGTTAAAAGTTTATTATTTTATAGGAAACGATTATGCGATATTCATGGATTAATCATATTCGACCATTACCAGTTATTTCCTTTTTGTGTCTCGGCATGGTTTTCTTCTCTGGATGTGGTCATACTCCCGATGAGCAACAGGAGACGGAAGATACAACTATTCAGCCAACTCAGCAAATGGCCGATACCATTGATGCCACGGGAGGTAACCTTGAAATCAATTTATCCGAAACTTTGAAGGCGTCTGTGAGTATTCCACAGAATGCATTTAGTTCGGCTGTTCAAATGGAATTGAAAAAAGCCGAAAACATACCCGACATCCCAGCTTCAGAGCTTAGCCTGCAAGCTGACACGACGGTTGACTTGCAGATGACAGGAGATATACCTTCACAAGATATTGCGATTACACTTCCAATCAGTGTCTCGGAGGAACAAGCCTTAAAATGCATCATTGCTTATAACTCCGATACAGAGGAATGGTATGTCCCGTTTCAACTGGCCGATGATGATTCGACAAGTATTACAGCCTTCAGCAAACAAGCGGGGATATATGCCGTCATTAAGATCAATGAAAACAATAGCGGACAGATTACCGCCAAAGTTGCCGCACGTGAACCATTGGATTTCAAAGTGGGTAGTGGTGAGGACATTCAATGGAACACTTTCCAAATTGAAAATCCTTCAACTCTTTTAAATGTAGGCGGCTGTTGCTGGGG
>CAYMXC010000039.1:0-12824 GCA_964394135.1 uncultured Phycisphaerae bacterium | reverse complement strand
TGGGAGGATTATACGCATCGGGAGTCAACGTTGTTTCCTGTCGGATACTCAATAATGTCTCGCCCAAAGGGGCAGGTGTAAATCTCAGCGGATTGAACGATGTGATATCGACCATATCCAACTCTGAAATTGCCGGCAATTCCAGTTCAGGCGGTCTGTCGGCCGACGGCACCACCGTCACAAACTGCAACATCCACGATAATGTTCCGAATAATTGACAGGATACCCGGCTGAAACGACCGAATTCGATTTGAAAACGGAACTCTGTCGTCAGGAAGAGTTTGTATGTGCCATACTACGCTTTTTCGAGTATCATGGCAGAGCCCATTCCTCCGCCGACACATAGCGAAGCCAAGCCTTTTTGCGACTCAAACCGCGCGATTCGATGAGTCAGGTGCACGATCAGCCGGGCGCCGGAAGTTCCGAGCGGATGTCCCAGGGCAATAGCCCCCCCCATCGGGATTGATCCGATCATCATTCAAAGCCAATTCCTTCATGCAGGCCAGGACCTGGGCGGAAAACGCTTCGTTAATTTCAATGGTATCGAGGGCATTGATATCCGCGTTGATCTTTTGGCAAAGTTTTCGAGTCGTATGAACCGGTCCCAGGCCCATTAGGCTGGGTTCGCATCCGACGTTGGCCGCTCCACAGATCGTTGCCAACGGTGTAAACCCATATTTCGACGCCGCCTCGTCGTCGCAAACAATCAGCAAAGCAGCACCGTCGTTGATTCCGGACGAGTTGCCAGCTGTGATGGTTCCGTCGGGTTTGAAGGCGGGTTTCATCGTCGAGAGCTTTTCGACGGTTACATCCGGCCGGGGATGTTCATCCTGTTTCAGATCATCCACCGGAAAGATTTCGCCCTGAAAACGTCCCTGGCCATGGGCGGCTGCGTATTTCTGCTGACTTTGAAAGGCGAAGGTATCCTGGTCCCGCCGGCCGATCGATCGGGATGTTTAATCCCACCCCCACCTGCCGTGCGATATTCATGCCCTGACCGGCGCCGAGGACGTTTCCGATAATGACTTGATCAATCGCGTCGGGTGAAATCATCTTAAGCAATTCCCGTCCGGAATCTTTTGCCAAATCCACGGCGGAGCGCTTGGCCAGTGCACCCAGAAATCGTCCCTGCGGGGTGCGCCCGGCGGCAACAATGAAAACTTTGTTCATGCGATGATCCCGGTTCCATCCGCCCGGCTCATCCATTGTTCCCGCTAATGTTTTTCTTTCTCCGTCATGAAAGTCGTTTTACAATGCGAATTCCCCATTTATGATTTTAAGTTATACTTTTTATTGAAAAGAAAGAAGATTGGAACCAGCGGGAATAAGATCATGAGCCGGCAGTGCCTGCTATGACATGATAAGAAACGGTGGACAGGATGGATGAGGAGAAAATTGATAAACGAACGGTGCTCCTGGTAACGACACTTGGCGCTTTTTTGACGCCCTTCATGGGATCGTCGATCAACATTGCCCTGCCGTCGATCGGCAAAGAGTTTTCGATGAACGCCGTAACTCTAAGCTGGATCGGGACGGCATATCTGCTGGCGACGGCGGTTTTTCTGGTTCCGATGGGCCGGGCGGCTGACATCTACGGCCGAAAGAAATTTTTCCTGATCGGGATGTTTGTGTATACGCTTTCAACCGCCTTGTGCTGTGTGTCGGGCTCGGCCGGCCTTCTGATCGGTGCGAGAGTTCTGCAGGGATTTGGCGCAGCGATGATTTTTGGAACGAGCACTGCCATTTTAACATCGGCATATCCTGCGCAGGAGCGAGGCAAGGTTCTGGGGATCAACGTGGCTTCGGTATACCTAGGTCTGTCGGCGGGTCCGTTTCTTGGAGGTGTATTAACACAGCAACTGGGATGGCGAAGCATTTTCTGGATAACGACCTTCCTGGGAGTACTGCTTATCGGATTGATCTTGTGGCATCTTCGAACAGAGTGGGCCGAGGCGCGGGGCGAGCGATACGACCTGACAGGATCGATCCTTTATAGCTTGACCCTTGGAGCGGGCATGGCGGGAGTTCCGAATCTTCATCACCTCAGCGGAATTGTGCTGGTAGCATTGAGTGCGACGGGGCTGGTTGCCTTCGCCTATCAGGAAAAAAGACAGAAATATCCGATACTGGACGTGGGTGTGTTTCGACGAAACACGGTTTTTGTTTTTTCGAACCTGGCGGCCCTGATTCATTACTGCGCCACGTTTGCGATCAGTTTTTTGCTTAGTCTGTATCTGCAGCATATCAAGGGTTTGACGCCGCAGAACGCGGGTTTGATCCTGGTGGTCCAGCCGGTGATGATGGTCCTCTGTTCACCGGTTGCCGGTCGGTTGAGCGATCGAATCGAGCCGAGAATCGTTTCGTCGGTGGGTATGGGCATCACAACGCTGGGACTGATTTTGATGAGCTTCCTCGGGACCGAAAGCAGGCTTGTATATCTGACGGGAGTTTTGGCGCTGATCGGGCTTGGATTCGGCTTTTTCTCATCGCCGAACACAAACGCAGTGATGAGCTCGGTCGATCGACGCTATTATGGAGTGGCTTCGGGAGTGCTGGGCACCATGCGACGGACGGGGCAAACGTTCAGTATGGGAATTATGACTTTTATTCTGGCCATGTACATGGGTCAAAAAACATTTACGACAGTCGATCCGGCATTGTTTTTGCAAAGCATGCGGATCGGGTTTGTCCTTTTTTCAGTATTGTGCCTGGTGGGAACATTAGCGTCGCTGGCAAGAGGAAAAGTCCGAACAGGGCAGAAATAGTTTTCTTAGTTCATAGTTCGAAGTGCACAGTTCAAAAGCAAAAGAATGTGAGGATACATCCTGCGGCCATCCGGTTCGACAAAAATATTCTCTGGTATCCATTAGGTTCAACCTTTAAATTGTTCTGATGGTAAAAACGAAGGTCGTAACTTTTCGGAAATAAACAGGAAAATGAGTTCGTTAATTGCAATTGGATTATCGCTGGCCCTGCTGGTTGTCCTGCTGAGGTTCAGGGTCAAAATCGGTAGCGCGATGATACTTTCCGCGCTCGGCCTTGCTGCATTTTTAAAAGTTACGCCCTTCGGTATGGTGGAGGAGCTGGGGCAGGAATGGCGGGACAAACCATTTTCGCAAACGACGGGTTATTTGTTCATTTCACTGACGGCCCTGGTGCTTCTGGTCAATGTGCTGGGACATGCGATGAAAAAGGTGGGAATGTCCGACCGGCTGACCCAGGCTATGCATGGCCTCTTTCGAAGTCGGCGGGTGGCGATCTCTGCCATTCCATTTCTGATGGGGATGCTGCCCACACCAGGCGGCATCATGCTTTCTGCTCCTATGGTTCGCGACCTCGGCGACAAGATCGGTATCAGCCGAAGCCGCCAGGCCGCAATTAACTTCTTCTTTCGTCATCAATTGGAAACGGTCTGGCCGATTTTTCCCGCCCTGCCGCTGATTCAGGGGATGTTCGGTATATCGGCATTTACGCTGATCTTGCATAATCTGCCGATCATGATGTCGGGCGTAATTGGCGGGATAATTTTTTTGCTGCTGATGAATTTTCCGCCAAAGAGCAAAAATGAGTTTTTCAGCGATCGGATGTGGCATACCTATTGTAACGATCTGGTCCAGACACTCTGGCCTATCGGCCTCACCGTGGGTTTATACATGATATCGAATTGCCCACCTGCGATCGGGATTCTTATTGCGATCATCATATTGCTGATTATTTACAAGGTGCCAGGGCACGACTGGTGGCAGGTGTTCAAAGCCGGTATGGAAGGCGATTTCGTTTTACTCATCATGGGCGCGCTGCTATTCAAATTGAACCTACAGGCCGGCGGAGCCATTCCAGATGTCGTGCAGTTTCTAACGGCGATGCATGTTCCACCGTTGTTTCTTATTTTCTTTCTGCCATTCCTGGTGGCCGTTCTCACGGGAGTGACGATGCCCACTGTGGCAATCACATTTCCTTTTCTGACCGCCTTTATCGGCACCGGCGCACAGGCCAGGGTCGGTCTGGAAACTCTGGCATTTACCGGCCTGATTTGCGGACTTCTGCTGACTCCGGTCCATTTGTGCCTGTCGCTGTCTGCCACCTACTTCGAGACGCCCCTGTCAAAAATCTTCTTCAAACTTCTGCTTCCCACCGCCATCATCGGCCTGACGGGCCTGATCTTTGCCGTTTTAATGGCATAAAGTTAATCTCTCTGTCATTTCCGCCATCTGGTATTAGTGATGGCCATCAGCCACGGGACCACGATCGATCGGCTCTCGAAATTGCTTCGCGAGGCCACTCACCGGACCAGGCACGGTGAGTTTCTCCGGCAAGCACATGGGACTGCCCATGGTCGTCCAGCCGATCGCCCTGGACGCGCAGCAATTGGGATTGGGCGATTACAGCGTGTTTATTATACGAGGAACGGTGTGGCGTTTTGGAAGCTCAAACAGAAACGTCAAAAATCCGCTTGATTTACGCGGCAAGACAGCGCATTTCAAGAATCCTATTTGAATAAACGGGCGTTGGGTGGATATGATAAAGGAGAAAAGACAGGTGAAGGATGATATCGACGGCAGATGAAAAAATACTGATTCGGGTTCGCAATCTGGAGAAACATTTTCCGATTTGCGGCGGGATTCTGGGACGTGCGTACGGGTACGTTCGTGCGGTGGACGGGGTGAGTTTCGATATTGGTCGTCAAAAGACGCTGGGGTTGGTGGGTGAAAGCGGGAGTGGCAAGACGACGGTGGGTAGGACGATCCTTCGGCTGATCGAACCGACGGGCGGGGAGGTAAGCTTCGCCGATACGGACATTTTAAAGGCGAAGCCGAATGAGCTGCGAGAATTGCGTAAGAAAATGCAGATTATTTTTCAGGATCCTGTGAGTTCGCTGAATCCGCGTATGACGGTAGAGAAGATTGTCGGGGAAGGATTGCGTCTGCACGGAATGGTAAAAAGTCGAAGGGAACTTCGGGAACGTGTGGCGTTTCTGCTGGAGCAGGTGGGGTTATCGGCGAATTTCATGAATCGATATCCGCACGAGTTTTCAGGAGGCCAGCGGCAGCGGATCGGTATTGCCCGGGCGATATCGGTGGAGCCGGAGTTTATCGTGGCAGATGAGCCGGTGAGCGCACTGGACGTCTCGATTCAGTCTCAGATATTGAACCTGCTGCTGGAATTGCAAGAGAAATTTCGGCTGAGTTATTTGTTCATTGCGCACAATCTGGCTGTGGTGGAATATTTCTGCGACCGTGTGGCTGTGATGTATCTCGGGCGGATCGTGGAAGAGGCGGACGCGGAGGAGTTGTACCGAAATCCGATTCATCCGTATACGAAGGAACTGCTGGCAGCGGTTCCGGAGCCCGATCCGACGAAAGGCCAGCGGGCAAAGCGAATGCAAGGTGAGCCGCCGAGCCCGGTGAATCCGCCGAGCGGATGCGCGTTTCACCCGCGATGTCCGATGCGGGAGGGACAATGCGCGCACACATCACCGGAACTTCATCCGATGGAAGGCAATCCATCGCATCGGGTGGCGTGCTGGTGCAGGTATCGGCCAAGGACGAATGATCTCGATGGGAGGGGTTTGACGCAATAAAAAATTAGGTAATGCCGAATTCGTACAGATTCGAAAAGATGGATTTTTCAAGATGGCCAATGTTTCTGAGTGGGAAAAAATTGTAAGCCCCGTTACTAACGGATGTCGGCTGAATGTAAAGATCACGCCTGGGTCCACCCGGACGAAGATTCTCGGACCGTACGGCGATGCACTGAAGATCGCCGTCAACGCGCCGCCGGAAAAGGGGAAAGCCAATGAGGCGGTGATCGAACTTCTAGTTCAGACGGTCAAAATTCCGCGGCAGAGGATACATCTGCTGGCTGGGCAGACTTCCCCGCGCAAGACATTGCTGCTGGAGGGCGTGGAACCAGCGGACTGCATTGGGCTCCTAGCCGCAAAGGGATAAGTCGAGGCATTTTTCTTTCGGCTATTTTGTAAAGAACGGAAAAACTTGCTATAATAAGTTTATGCGTGACAAAAAAGTAAAAGTATTACTGTTGTTAATGTTTTGTACTGCATTTCTTTGGATTAACTCCGCCTATTCTCAAGTTGTCGTCCAGCAAAAGCAGGCCTGGAAGCTGGCGGTTCCCGATGCCAGTGCGGCACCGACGCATCTTTATTCGCACGGAAATCCGACAAATGAAGAGCAATATTTGTTGGAATTGACGAACCGCGCTCGAGCCAATCCGTCGAGTGAAGGCCGGCTGATGGTCAACAGCACGGATGAACACATTTTGAGTGCGATCAAAGCGTTTCATGTGGATACGAGCAAGGTCATCAGCGATTTTGATTCATATAGTCCCAAGCCACCGCTGGCGTTTAACGCGGAGTTATTTACGGCGGCGCGTGCACACAGTCAGGACATGGCGGACAATGATTTTCAGGGTCATATCAGTTCGGACGGAAGAACCCTGGCACAGCGTCTCACCGAGGCGGGTTACGCATATGTCCTAGGCGGGGAGAATGTTTTTGCCTACGCTTATTCGGCATGGCATGCGCAGGCAGCGTTTTTGATCGACTGGGGAGTTGACGATCTGGGCCACCGGCAGAATATCCTAGACCTTGGCGAACATACTGCGTTTCGGGAAATCGGTATCGGCATTATTTCGGAAACCGACAGCAGAACAACGGTCGGACCGCTGGTGATTACGCAGGAATTCGGTCTGTCGAACAACTCTGTGGTTTTCATTACAGGAGTGGTTTATCGGGACACCAATCAAAATCGTTTTTACGATCCGGGCGAAGGATTGTCGGCAGTTCGGATCATGCCGGATCACGGGGAATATTACGCGATGAGCTCCGAATCGGGAGGATTCGCAATTCCCGTAGCTATCAATTCCGGCGAATATATACTGACGGCGACGCGATCGGATCTGCCGATGTCCAGGGGGATCGCCACGATCAACAGCCAGAACGTGAAAATTGATTTTCCGCTGGGTGATCCGCAATATGCGACGATCAGCGGAAAAATTCTTAATGGAGCGACGGGACAATCGGTTTCGGGAGTTGCGATCCGAATCGATCCGATCGGTGTGACCGCAACCAGTGATGCAAACGGGGAATTTATTTTTTCCGACCTGCCGGCGACCAGCTACAAGCTGCACGCGGAGCTGGAGAATTACAGTTTTCAACCCAACGATTTTACGTTTTCGCTGACGGCGGGGCAATCGTTCCAGGCTCGCCTGACGGCGACTCGTACGGACGGGGCTGACGACAGTGCACAGGGAACGGAAGTCGACGATTCCACGATCAGTACAGTGACGGGATTGGGATGTCCCATGGGGGGACTTGGATTGACTTTGATGCTGACTTTGGCATTCAGGGGATGTTTGCTGAACCTAAACACGAGCCGGGAATGACGGCTGGGGATTATATCCAGCGAGATCAAACATGAAACCAAATGTATTTTTCATTGCGGTAAACGACAGCGACAGCATTTCATCCGTTGCGGCCAAGGGCGTGCGGCTGTTTCGTGAGAGCGGGCTGGCGCAGCGGTTCGAAAAAGATCATGTGGTTGCTATCAAGCAGCATTTCGGGGAAAAAGCCAACGGCCATTTTATTAAGCCTGCGATTACGGCGGAGTTTGTAGGGGTTTTAAAGAGCAGAGGCGCACGGCCATTTTTGACGGATACGGCGACGTTGTACGTGGGCAACCGAAGTGACGGGCAGCGCCACGCTGAGGCTGTAAACGCGCACGGATTTACATATGAAAAGGTCGGCGCGCCGTTCATTCCGGCGGACGGACTCAAAGGCATCGACGCTGTAAGCGTTGCTATCACAGGGCGTCATTTCAAGGAAGTGAAAATTGCCAGTGCCGCATGTGAGGCGGACAGTGTGCTGGTGCTTACGCATGTTACGGGCCACTGCGAGGCGGGTTATGGCGGGGCGATCAAAAACGTAGGGATGGGTTTTGCGCCGCGATCAGGTAAATTGCTGCAGCACTTCCAGGCAACGCCGAAACAGGACCATTTCAAGTGTATCGCTTGCGGAGCGTGCGTTCGGTGGTGTCCGGCGGGTGCGATCGAGATCATTGATGATGCAGGGCGAGAATATGCCCGGATCGATTCGAAAAAGTGCATTGGATGCGGTGAATGTCTGACGATGTGCAAAACCGGAGCATTGACATTCGACTGGTCGATATCCGGCCGACAACTGGCGGAGCGGATGGTTGAGCACGCGATGGGCTTTCATCAGATCAAGGGCGGAAAAACCGTTTACGTAAATTTCGCGATGGAAATCACGCGAGATTGCGATTGTCAGCCGACGGACAAACCTGTTTTGAAGGCGGTTGGCATTTTAGCGGGGGAGGATCTGGTGGCGTGCGAGCAGGCGACGATTGACGCAATCAATCAGCAGACGGGGCAGGATTATTTTCACTCGCTTTGGCCGGGATATGATTACACCGTTCAACTGGAATATGCCGAAGCACTGGGGCTGGGCAGCAGACAGTACGAGCTGGTGACGTTATAAAACGCAGCGAGGTGGGGGTATTTCAAAAACTATCAGGCCGATTTCCTACCACTCTGCTTCCATCTGTTCGACGATGGTTTCAGACATACGATCGACGGCGCCCTGTAGGCCTGTCCATTCGGATTCTCCGACAGGTCGGGCATAGTCGTAGGTTTGGAGCCAGCGATCTTTCTTGACGAGAATACGACCGGTTCGCAGGTCTTTCCACTGGAACTTGACGATGAGGGTCAGCTGGGTTTCACGAGGAAGGTTGAAGGTGAAATCGCGGCCCATGGTGCCCTGCCTGACTTCTAGGACCTCGCCGGTGAGAACGGTGTCGGCGACTTTTTCATCGGCAAGTTTATATGGGGTATCGGTCATGATG
Source organism: uncultured Phycisphaerae bacterium (assembly GCA_964394135.1). Lineage (GTDB taxonomy): Bacteria > Planctomycetota > Phycisphaerae > JAAYCJ01 > JAAYCJ01 > CAYMXC01. Next base: position 3,948 of record CAYMXC010000039.1, on the reverse strand, counting down.
CGTTTTTTGATCGCCTCGGTCAGATCCATTTCGATCCGGCGGCGAAATTCTTTGGACCCGAAAGGTTTGACAGCCACGGTGCGGACATCGGTTCGGAACGGCCGATCGGTCGAGTAGCTGCATCCGGTGGCAGAGAGGATGATCAACCCAAACATTGCGACGATAGGATAGAAATATTTTCTGTTCATTATGTTACCCTGCTTCATTAACTTTCCGCTTCAACGTCAAAACCCAGTCGCTGCAATTCGGCCCTGGATTTTTCGGCCCAGAGAGTGTCGGCCCAGGTTCGAATGACGTAACGATAATAGTAGGCAGCGGCCTGGGGCTTGCGAATCCGGGCATAAAATTTGGCAATGAGAAATTCCTTTTCAGCCCGTTTGAGGCGAATCTGTTCGAGGATGGTGGGGATATCTTCTCGCCGGGCCTCATTGGGGAAGGACTCCATATATTCGGTGTACAATTCGTGGGCCTCGAGGAGTGGCGTATCATCGAAATAGACGCCGGGGAACGATGCCAGGGCGGAGGCGGCGGAACGATACATGGCGGCCTGGTGGTAGCGGGGCGATTTGTATTCCTTGGCCAATCTGCGAAAGGCAATTTCCGCCAGTTCGAACTGTCCGGTTTTATAGAAATATTCTCCCTTGGTCCACAGGGCGACTTCGGCAATTCGATATCCGCCGGCCAACTGTTCGATCTGACTTAGGATGTCCAGGGCTTCGTCGGTGGCGTCGAGAAAGAGGATACCCAAAGTTCGTTTTTTCTTTCCCGCCAGCCAGGCTTTTGCGATATCCAGTTCGCGGCGGATGGAAATGGCAAATTCGCGAGTATTTGGAAATTCGTTGATGACGTTCTTATATCGTAAGTCGGCCTGGCCATATTCGCCCCGCATGAAGGCGGCATCGGCGTAGAGAAGCATGGCTGGTGCGCGCTCGGGATCGCCAGGCTCGGAGGTTTTGAGATAGGTCTTGAGGATTTTTTCCGCCTGGCGGAGTTTGCCTTGCTGCATCAGTTCGGCGGCCTGGGCGGTGATGCCGGTGAGGGGTTTTTCCAGTTCCTCGGCGGGAACCCAGGTTTTTTGCTGCTCTTCGTAGATATATCTTTCCTGCGACTGGGCCGAAGCATCGACCACGGCAGGAACAAGCAAAGCAAGCAATAAAAGTATATTCCAAAATTTGCCCATGATATCTTCCCTAAAAGGCTTTAACGTGTGGATTATACGATGGGAGCCAGACAGTTTCAATGAACAAAGTGAAGCGGAAACGACGTGAAGTAAAAACATTTTTGGGGGGAATTTAAACAAAAAGCGAGTTTCTTGAGGCGATTATAATCGCGTAAATGGACTGGTTGTATAATCGTCCGCCAGCCTTGACGGTTCACGGATTAACGGCGTAGGATGCCTATAGTATTTCAAGGAGCAGAACGATGGCGAAATTGAATATGCTGGTGGTCGGCGGCGGAATGATTTCCAAGGAAGTGATTTTTCCCACACTATTTCAGCAGCGACGGCTTGGGAAGATCGATCGAATTCTGATTGCCAGCCGGCGTGGAAAAACGATTTGCGACATTCAAAAGCGGTTTCCCGACGAAAGGTTCGAAGCATGGCCTGACCCGGCGAAGACTGATCCGCAAGTTTCGCATCCGGAGATTTACCAGGAAGCGATCAAGGCGCTGCCGGCACCGGGCGTGGTGGTGGTGGCTACGCCGGACCATCTGCATACGCCGGTGATCCTGGATGCGGTGCGGGCGGGATTCGATGTGATCGTGCAAAAACCGTTGTGTCTGAAGACGGCGGAAGCGAGGGAAATCATCCGCGCGGTCGAAGCGACGGGCCGATACGTCTATACGGATTTTCACAAGCGGCACGATTCGGCTTTGCGGGCCTGCCAGTATAAATACCGCCGCGGCCTGATGGGGGAAGCGTTGTGTTCGCACGCCTGGATTGAGGAGCGACGAGAGATGCCGCTGAAGATATTCGCCTTATGGGCGGAACAGTCGAGCAGTTTCGAGTATATCGGCTGTCACTATGTGGACATGTTTTATTACATTACCGGCGAAAAACCGAAAAAGGTGATCGCGTATGGGCAGAAGAAATTTCTGCCCAAAAATGGCAAGAATGCATATGACGCGACGCAGGCGATTATCGAGTGGGAATCGGGTGCGGTGCAGTATGTGCAGACTTCGTGGGTGCTGCCGGACGGCAATCCGAACCTGACCAACCAGGGCTTTCAGATCACCTGTACGGACGGCGAGTTCAGGGCTGACAATGCCGACCGCAACAGCAATTTTGTGACCACGCAGGAAGGATATCAGCGGTTCAATCCGTGCTTTTTCAAACCGTTTCTGGACTGGGACGATCCGGATCGCGACAACTGGGCCGGCTACGGCGGAGCGAGCATCATTCAGCCGATCGACGACATACTGCGGATCTGCGAGAAGACGGCGGGCGTTTCGGGCGATCAGGCAATGGCGATTCGACGGAAGATGCTGGCGGAATTCGATAAGACACGTCCGATGCCCACTCAGGCGTTGATTGCGACGGCGGTGATCGAAGCAGCCAGGCTTAGTCTGGCCAACAACAATCACAGCGTGGTGTTCGATACGGATTTCACGCCGCGTCTGGGATAGTTGAACTCGCGGTAGATCACATCAGCGGATCAGGCCCGCCTGGGCCATTCGCTGCAATCCCTGGTCTTGCTGCCCGGAAAGCACTTCCAGATAGCCCAGAAGAAACGACACACTCCGGTCGTGATTTTTACCGGCGATATTCTGCAACTGTTCACGTCGACGATCGAGGATGCTCTTGCTGCCGAGTAGTCGGGCGCCGTCAAGTTTCAGGTTTACAAATTTCGGGAATTGGCCCAATCCCTGGACCAGATAATCCACAGCGGATCGGAATTCACCCGCACCGATCATGGCGTGCGCCTGGCCGATGATCGGCAGCGGATCGTCAGGCCGGATCGATCTGGCAGCGGTATATTGCTGAAAGGCGTCATAGAATCGGCTTTGATTCATTAATCGCTGGGCGGCCCGCATATTCATAGAAAATGGATCCTGGCTGAGGCCTGACAGTGTGGATACGACTGTTTCCGGCGTTCGTTTTTTCGGTGCCGTCAATCGCTCGGTTGGTGCGACGGTCGGCTTGACTTTGCCCTGCTGAGCGAGGCGCTGCGCACTTTCGGCAAATTCAGGCTGAGGCAGGAGAGAACGTTTCGGCAAAGGCGCATTTTCCGCCTGTACAATCAGCCAGTTTGTAAAATCTTCGCCTGCCGGTGGCTGGTTCGGCAGTGGAGCCTGCTGCTCCGGTTGTATGACTTCAAACGGGATGAGTGGCGGCTGCTCAGGCGGGATATTGGCCTCCTTTTCTGGTTTTATCGGTTTTTCCGCCAGTTCGGGCGGTGTGACCTCGATGGGCTTGGTATATTCTTCGCGAGCCGTCGGGGCTTGCGGCAAAATGATATTTGGAATAAGGACATCACTTGGCCGCAATTTGGCCGGCAACTGTTGAGCCAGGGCTTCGCTGAACGATGTAGTCATCGTGGCACCGGTCAGATAAGACGGCGACTGCGGCAATACCTGCAGGCGCGGAGCGGAACCACCCGGCGTGTTATAGCCATACTGAAGGGCCGAAAGCGGCAAAATCGTCGAACTGCGATTGTAGAAGGGCATGGCCCTGCCGGTGGCTTCGCCAAGTTCAACACGGTTGAGGTTTGGCGCATCGCTTTCAAAGGAGCTCAGAGCACTTGAACCAAGGGAACCGCGAAATTGTGTAGGATCGGAATAAGGCACAAAACCGCGAAATTGTTTTCCGGCGGTAACGTTGCCGGTGATATACAGGTTACCGTATCCGCCGTAGCTGTATCCGGGGCGATATTGGGAAATAGGTGAGTTATATCCGCTCGAGCCAATCTGCGGCGAAGCGTCGAGCACATTCGACCGCGTTATCGGCAT
>CAYMXC010000038.1:0-12915 GCA_964394135.1 uncultured Phycisphaerae bacterium | reverse complement strand
TCGATCAATCCCCATGAAAACCCCCCTGCAGACCACAACGGCATGACGTTTTATGGGAACAATTCGCCCAAAGGTAAAAACAAACACGGGACACACACTTTGTTTTGTGTCCCGGTTTGAAAAATATCAAATTTCAGGCTCTTAAATCTTCAAACTTTTAGATTTTGATTTCGCATGAGAAGCCTCAGTTCCTTTGCCTTCCAGACAGGCTCTGATGGCCAATTGGGCTCGAATGGCAGCCGCCACCGACCAGGCCTGTGCGAAGCAACCTCGTGGATGATGCGGGGCATCTCCATCGAAGATTTCGCTGATCTGCCCGATCCCCGCTTCATAAAGATGAGCCAACAGCGGATTGAGGAAATCCTGGCAGGTCTGAGCCGATTCTGCCGAATAATTGTTGACCTTCAAATAAGCATCGATAAACGGCTCAATCAGGAAAGCCCAGACTGTGCCCTGATGATAGGCGCTGTCCCGCTGGAACTGATCGCCGATATAAAGCCCCTTGTACTGCGGCGACTGCGGGCTCAACGATCGCAGTCCATAAGGAGTCAGCAGGTGCCGTTTGACACAATCGACTACGCTTCGCTGCTGATCGAATCGCAGGGGACTGTGACGCAGACTGACGGCGTAGATTTGATTTGGTCGAATCGCAGTATCGCCGGACTCGCCGATACAGTCATAGAGATAGCGCTCAGACTCGTACCAGAATTTTGTTTGAAAACTGTGTTCTACTTTTTGGGCCAGTTCCGCCAGTTCGCCGGCCCTTTTCTTTTTTCGCGAGTCCAGCCGTTCGGAAACGATTTTAAGCGCGTTATACCACAGGGCGTTTATTTCCACCGGTTTGCCGTTTCGCGGGGTAAATACGCAGTTGGCACAACGGGCATCCATCCATGTAAGTTGGGTTTGAGCTGTGCCCGCCCAGACCAGGCCGTCTTCCGGATCGACCTTGATGTCGAACTTTGTACCATCGATGTAATGATCGATGATATTGAGGCAGACCTTTTGCAGAAATTTTTTCCAGCTGTCGGTATCACCGCTGGTCCGCACGTATTCATCGGCTGCATAAATGTACCACAGCGAGGCATCGACGGTATTGTAATCAGGCTCGCCGCCGTAATCGTCAAAGCGGTTTGGAATCATACCATCGTCCTCAGCCGATCCGAATAATTGCAGGACATCCAGCGCCTGCTCGTACCGTCCCGTCGATAGCAGCAAGCCCGGCAGCGCAATAAACGTGTCGCGGCCCCAGTCGCCGAACCAGGGATAACCGGCCAGGATGGTCCAGCGATTTTTGTTTTTCAAGTCTTTCCGCCGCACTACGAACTGAGTAGCCGCCTTTCGCAAAGACACCTCCACCGGTTCGTTCAGCGGATTGTCACTAGTACTTTCGATCGTCGGGGCAAGGGTTGAGGACACTTCTTCGACGATCGTCAGCGGTCCCTGAGCCGATTGCAGATGATAGTTGACCTTGGTCAGCAGTTTGTCCAGCTCAGCTTCGCTGTGTCCATCAGCATCGAGCCACAAGCCGTATCCAACCCTGCCCTGGCCACCCATCTCGAAAAAGCCGGGCATGTACAAGTCTTCGCCACAATCCTGCCCACGTTCCGCTTCCACGCGATAGCGGAAGTTGTACCACCAATCGGGCGAAGAACGAAATTCCGCCTTGGCCGGTCCACGCAAACCTGTAGGCAACAAGGACAGGGCATAATATTTATTGATCTTATCTCCTCCAAACGCAGCGACCTTGAGCCGCAGACCCTCGTCCGTCTGTGATACATCGAAGATATTTCCCGCTGACTGCCGACGGAGTGAATGGAAATCACGCATGGCGACCAGCGGATGGACTGCTACCCGCACCTGGCGCATTCCCTTAGTGTCGGCAGCAAGCCAGTAAATCAGGGCTGTATTCGATTCGGCGAACAACCAAAGCGTGCGAATAAAAGTCATGTCATCGATCTGATAGACAAATGAGACGCTTGAAAGGTCTTCCTCGATCTGTCGCTGAAATGAAGTCTGATATTTGTATGCATCGGGGTGAATGGCGCCGTTGAATTCGAAATTACTCATCTGATATTCCCGGCCGTCGACAATTAATCGTTCCAGGAAATTGTTCGCTGTAACCACACGTCCGAGCGGAGGAATGTTGGCAGAAACCAGCAGCCCGTGATAGCGGCGGGTATGACAATTGATCACGGTGGACGAGGCATAGCTGCCCAGCTTGTTACTGATCAGCCATTCGCGAGACAAGACTGCATCCATATCTCCCGAAAGAAGTGGAGTCTTTGCTGACGAACATACGTTAGTCATGGATATTTCTCCCTCTTATGAACAGAGAACCCAAACCAGGCATCCTGAAACATGACCTTTACCGCTGGAAGATTTGCCCCCGGCAAAAGCCTTTGTTCTGGATGAGGTTTTTAAAAATAATACACCTATATGGACGGTCATGCAACAAAAAAACGGGTACCGCAAAACCCAAAACCAATGGAATTGCGAGGCGCTTACATGAATGATTTCTAACTTCGACCACAGAATATAAGTTTCTGAAAATATATGAACTTAAGGTAGAATTTTGCGCGAAGATACAGCCTCGGCTGTCAGCCAGTTAGTGATATAGGGAAAGACCTCGTCCCGCGCATGTCGACCAATGACGATATCATCATGTCCATAGTCCGCACGATAGCCGTTGATGCGTCCGAAGACCCGCAATTTTTTGTTCGACGAACCCAGCTGTTGGTGGACCTCGGCGGCAAAACCGGGGTCGACCATGTTATCCAGCTGGCCGAGAATCTGCAGGACGGGAACGTTGATTTTTCCCAGTGCGGCGGTGTAATTAGTTTTGCCATCGTAGCTTACGAAATTACCACGTTTGATGTACTGTAGCAGCTGATCGAGCTGGCCGGGGGAGATGTCATCCTGATTGGCATAATAAAACGCTCGCAAGGTCACCGGATCAACGTTCTGTTCATTTAAGAACAGCCGATCGACCTGAATCTGGAGCATATCTCCTGCCAGGGTCCCGACTACAGCACGAAAATTGATCCCCATCGCCGAATTGCTGATCCGAACGAAATCGGCATCACGAGCCATCATCTCAAATACATCGTTGCCCGGATGCACCAGATACATTGGCCCGGCCACTGACACGAAGGCCCGAATTTGCGTTTGCGGATGAGTCGTTAAATATGCATACATGATCATCGCGCCGAGGCTGTGACCCACCCAAATCACCTGCGGGCTTTTTGTCCGGCCGGTCACATAGCTCAGTATAGCTGGAATATCGTGATTGATATGATCGTCAACAGTCCAGTTCAATCGCAGGAGTCCCGGCTGACGACTGATAACACCCTGTGGATTCAGCGAGGAAATATTCAGGCGGAAAAGTCTGCGAATTTCCGAGAGCGTCGGCTTGGTCGACTGACCCGAACCACGCAGAGATACCGACCAGACATCGAAACCCGAACCCTGCAGATACTTGGCCAGTGAGGTCGATTCCGTCAGATCCCAGAAAGTGTTGTTGTGGCTCAGGCCGTGGCACAAAATGACCGGAGCGCGATTCGGGTCCACACGCACAGGCGCATAGTGCAAAATATGCAAAGACCAGCCGTCGTCGGTTTTGACCCAATGATTCTCGGGAATCGGCAACGGCCCAGCAAGCCGGCCGTCCAGAACTTTTTTCTGCGTACAGCCGAACATCAGCCAACCGACCAGAACGATGATCATCAATATTTTACTGTATCGACGCATCATGAATCCACTCCCGCACATCGGCTAGAAAATGTTTATTGTCTATTTCGAACTCCAGAGTATGGGCAGCGCCGCGGAAAACGGCCAGCGATTTAAGTCCACCGGTTCGCAGCCCACGATAATAGGCCAGCGTTGCCTTATTATCGATGATTCGATCATTTTCCGCCAGATATAATTTCATCGGCATCATCAGCCGGTGAGGCATGGTCCGGACAAAAAAATCCAGACAGCGCGATTGAAACAGGAAATTTCCCGTTACTGTCGTCAATTTCAGTTCATCGCGGCGAATGAATTCCTGCCGGTCGGGATTGGCGGTAAACAGTTCCGGTTCATTTAGAGGGATGGGAAATTGTTTGTCGCTTCGGCAGGCGGCTGCCAGACCAATTTGAATTTTCATCGCCGCTGAGACATCCACAGCCGGAAAAATCCCAGGCACGATCAAGGTCAGACTTGCGATTTGCTCCGGTACCATTCTCGCCAATCCCATCACAAGTTTTCCGCCCCAGCTCACTCCCATGGCATGGACCCTAGCCTGACCTGTTTTTTGTTTCAGCCACGCTATCAGATCGATCTGGTCCTCCAGCCATCGCGTGTATCGATCGACATCGCCGCGGGCGGATCGATTGAGTCCACTGCCCCTTCGATCGGCCAGCAAAACGGCAAAACCCGCCTGAGCCAGCATCTCGGCCGATTGCTCGAACCACAGACCATGCGACTGAATTCCATGAATATATAAAACCGCACCACGCGCACCGCCAGACCACCATCGGGCGAAGCCTCGATATCCATCGCGATAAGTCAATTCCAGGATTTCACACCTCGTCGCAGTCATTGGCCCCTTCTCAAGTTGTTCAGCGCGGAACACCCTGGTTCAATAATCGTCATCCGGAAATTCAAACGCCCTCGGACCGATATGAACCGGCCGGGCGCGATCTACCGACAAAGCCAGACCGATCAGAATAAAATAAGTCAACATGCTGCTGCCACCATAGCTCACAAACGGCAATGTCACACCCGTAATCGGCATCAAACCCAGTGTCATACCCATATTCGTCCCGGCCTGAATCAGCAGCATGGCCAGCACACCCACAGCCACCAGCCGGCCGAACGGATCGGACACACATCCCGCAATCTCCGTCAGGCCCACCGCTATCACCAGATACAGCAAAATGACGCACACCGCCCCCACCATACCGAATTGATGCGCAATCATCGAGAACACAAAATCGTTGTGGCACTCCGGCAGTTTGCGTCCCCCTTCCACATATGGTCCCTTGCCCAGCCCGCAGCCCATGATGCCCCCCTGCCGAATCGCTGTTTTCGAATGGCTCAGGTGATAGCCTTCCGTGCTCCGCTCCCACTGATCCAAGCTTCGATCGGGATACAGATAACTCTTGATCCTCGGGTGCTGTGCCAGCCACAACCGCGACGATTCCGATTGCAGCAGGACGCCGACTATACGACTTCGCTGGTAGGGCTCCATTCGCGTAAACAGTACCGGTACCGAACAGATCATCAGCAGAATGATCGCCGCCAGATGTCTGGTTTTGGCGCCGGCTGCGTACAGCATAATGAACAGTACAGGAAACAGCAGCATCACCGTACCCAGATCCGGTTCGACAAGGATCAACACCATCGGCAAGAGAGTCAGCGCGAACGGCCCAAGCAGTCCTTTGAATTCGCGATAGTTTTTTCGATATCGCAGATAGCGGGCCAAACCGAGAATATAGGCAATTTTGATGAATTCCGAAGGTTGAATCTGCGGTCGCAACCCCGGAATCGGCAGCCTGATCCAGCGGAATGAACCATTGATGTTCGGCGAGATCTGACTGAAAAAGGCTATATATCGCCCCAGATAACCAAATATGAGCACTGCCGCCAATAGAATGACCGTCAAAATGAACAGCGGATATGCCCATTCGCCGATCCGCATGTAATTGGTCCAACGAATTGCCAGCATGACGATCAGCGATACCATGACAAAAATCAATTGGTTGCGGAAAAGACGATCGGGAACGAATCTGTGCAGCATCTCGGCATGATTCAACGACCATTGTATCATCAGGCTCATGATTACCAGCCCAATCAAGCCCAGGGTGACCGCTACGCTCGCGACCGACCAGCCAAGAAATGTTGTTTGCGTTGTTAAATCCCGATCCAATGTCATTGATCCGCTTCCTGAAATTCATCGCTCGGGGTGCTTGTCACCGGCCGGCTCATCGATCTGCTCATCGGCCGACGAACACCAATATACCCGAGTTCCTGACATTTAAGCATAATGTCCCGAAATACCGGCCCAGCGCCGCTGCCGCCCGCGATTCCAAATTCGATAAAGACCACTACGGCAACCTTCGGCTTGCCGGCAGGTGCAAATCCGGCAAACCATGCATGAGAAAGATGTCGCTCCCGACCCGATTGCGGATCGATTTTATCCTTTCCAGCGAGTTCCGGAAACCAACGAGTCACCTTACGACTGATCTTATCTCTGGTCACAGGGACTTTTTTGACAAAATCATCCCACTGTGTCACCGACACTATCCGACGGACTTCCTTCTGTGTAGTCGGATCTTTATAAGTCGCTTCCCATTCGATGGGCCATGGCACCGCCTGTGCGCTACCGGTTTTCCCTGCTGCCGCCACTGTCAGATCGGGAGAATATCCGCCCGAGTGACCCGTGCCGTCGGAATCGTTGAGAGTGTGAAACATTCCGTCACGAACCGTTCTCAGATAGCCCGATTGAATTCCAATCGAAAAGCCCTCCGCAAGGGGTTCACCGACGGCGATCCGCGGAGGCTGATATCGCCCCGTAATCACTTCCTGCATCATCATCGCCGCCTGCAGCGGAGATATTTCCAAATCGCCCTGGCCTATCGCCAGGTTCATCGCGTCGCCGGCACTCATGCCTCTGCCCCACCTGCGCATGAACCACTCCGGATCGGGCACCCTGCCCGGATAATTGAACAGGCCCGTCTCAGCTGAGGTATCCGTCAAACAGGACATCGCCAGCGGTACCTGCCGGCCAAAACCCACCTGCTTATAAAATTCGCTTATTCCCTCCGCCGTCAGCATCGCTCCAACCCGATAAAAATAAATGTCGCAACTGTCCTTGATGGCATGGATCAGATCGACTTCATGATGTCCCGAATGCAGCCAGCAGCGAAAGTTCGGATATTTCTCCGACAAAAAGCCCTGGCAGTAAAAGGTCGTATTTGGTGTAACTTTCCCCTGTTGGACAGCCCAGGCCCCCACCAGCGGCTTGACGATAGAGCCAGGAGGATATGCAAACAGCGCGCGATTCCTCAGAGGCAAACGCAGGTAATCGCTGCACAGATCGTTGTATTTCTTGCGGTCTTTGAAGTCCGCAAATTCGAACGTCGGCCACGAGGCCAGCGCCAACAGTTCTGACCTCTGAACGTCCAGTACCACTGCAGCCCCGCCCGTTGCATATGGATGAACACGCTGACCGGCGGCGTTGACTTCCAGCACATGTTCCCTGAGCCGCTGCTGACAATATTCCTGCAGTTCCGCGTCGATGGTCAACACGAGATCTTTTCCATCCCGCGGCTCGACCCGGATTTTAGGTTCCTTGCCCAGTTCCAGCCAGCCGCGCGTTCCACGCAGCAGTGGATCATATGCACGTTCCAAACCCTCCCGACCCTGCAATTCACCGGGCAGATAGTCATCGTCGATGATTTCGAATGTCTTTGGCATACTTCCCGGCACGCGGTAAGTCCGGCCCAGCAGATGACAAAGGGTATCACGGCGCAAATATCGCCGCCGGGTGCTCGGCCGCACCTGTACCCAGGGCAGATTCCCCAGCCGACCCCGCAAATCCACTGCTTCCTCGTTTTCCAGATCCGCAATTACCGGATAGTACATCCGCTGCAAATCGAGAACCTGATATTCAAGATTATCCTGCCGCATATGGATCGCGTCAGCGTGTTGTTTCAGCAGATTCGCCAGGTCCGGGCGCTTCAAGAGATCGCCTACCGGCATTTCTGTAATCTGGCTCAAAATCCTCAGGGATCGGACGCTTTGAATCCGACGCCGAATGATTTCCACTGTCCGATCCCGGCGATTCAAAAGGTCATCCAGTTCCAGGCCCGACTGCCGGCTGAGAGTCTTCCAGAAATTGTCCACTTCTTTCGACATCATGAAAGACAGCTCTTCATTTGGAACGACCAGTTTAGGATTTTTTGCATGCTCCCTCAGTGTGCGGCGATACGCCTTGAACTGCTCGCTGACCCACTCCTGATCGGGATCCATGATGGGGTAGAACACCGCGACTTCAAAACACGGTTCGTTGACAACAAGTTCCACCGTCGACCGCCCGCCCGGACCCCGGGCCAATATCCGCCCTCGATTCGCTGGAATCGGTTTGAGAGGTACCATCGCAACCCGAGCCTTGTCGGAACGTTCAATTTGTGTCTGCGGTGCCTGGATACACACCAGGCGAAAAATCAGTATACCGCCCAAAATGGCGAACGCCGCCAACAGTATTTTCATTCTACGATCAAACATCGCTCGCGCCGAACTAATCTGTGACAATGTTAAATTACTTTATTATAGTGAAATCTTGCCATTGGGTCTTCCAAAAAGTTGAAAACCGCAGGGTCACATTTACTGCAACTTTTTTCATAAGTACAAACAGGAACCTTTTGGCAGGAGGAAAAAAAGTATGAGCATCGTTTGGATCGATTCGCCGTCTACCATCGGGCCATCGCCGGGCGCTTTCGGGGCGAAAATATCCCTGCGAGCAGTCCCGCGACCAGGCCGGTCACAAGTGCCTGGCCCAGGCTTTCCATAACGGTATAGGGCAGTGCCAGACCATTCTGGGTTATAAAAGCGAGAACGGAGTAAATTCCATAGGTCACAATCACCCCAATCGCGGCAGTAACTGCGTGGGCTATAGCGCTGTCGGCAAAAAGTACCGGCCGAACCGTCGAAATCAGCAACCCATATAGGCCAAATGATAATGCCTGTGTTCCTAGCGGGCTCAGGCTTGTCATGTCGCCCAGGAAACCCACCATCCACACGATCAGGATCGTCCACTCATCGGATCGACCCAGGAGATATGCATTGGCCAGGATGATCAGCGCTACAGGGCGAAGATAATCCGGAAAAAGGTATGGAAAAAGGCCTGTCTGCAGAACCATCGCAATATAAGCCAATATGACAAATTTAAACCACCTCATAGGTCCAAATCATATAGCAAGACGATGATTTTGGAAAGATTCTTTCAAAATTTGGCCAAGACCCTCGCTCGATCGTGTTTTTTCGTCCGCTTTATGCTGCCGACGCCTTCCTCGGTTTCGGATCGCTGGGGATCGGAACGATATGCTCCGTCAGCTGGTCTTTGACAAGGGACCAGTAATGGCCGTTGCGATCGAACAGTTCCTGATGGCTGCCCGTTTCCACGATTTTACCGTGATCCAGGACCACAATGGTGTCGGCATTGGATGCGGCGGAAACTCGGTGTGAAATTATGACCACAGTCTTGCCCGCCAGTGCCGTTTTCAACGTTTTCTGAATCTTCGCTTCCGTTTCCGCATCCAGCGCGCTGGTACAGTCGTCAAGAACGAGAATATCGGGATCCGTGACCAGGGCCCGGGCCAGGCTGATACGCTGTTTTTGCCCGCCGCTGAGCCGAAGTCCGTTTTCGCCGATGATCGTGTTGTACTTGTCCGGCAGACTTTCGATATAATCATGAATCTCCGCCGCCTTCGCCGCCGCAACCATCTGCTCAGGGGTCGCATCCAGGTTGCCGTACAAAATATTGCTCGCCAGGGTGCCCGAAAACAATACCGGCTCCTGGGGAACGAATGAAACGCGTTTTCGCCAGCTGGTGATCTTGATATCCTTCAAATTGACTCCGTCCACGAAAACGCCTCCTGACGTCGGATCGTAAAGTCGCAGAAGCTGCATCCCCAATGTGCTCTTGCCGGCGCCGGAAGAGCCCATCAAACATACCCATTGTTTTTTTTCGATGACCAGGTTGATATCTTCCAGCGCAAGGGGCGCAGTCTCCCGATATCGAAATGACAGATTTCGCAGTTCCAGCCGTTGATGGAATTGATCCAGGTCCCTGGCCTGTTTGTGATCGGCAATGATAATCGGCTCGTCCAGTACTTCCAGTATCCGCTCCGACGAAATGCGAATCCACTGGATAGTTGCAGTGATCGTACTGAGTACGGCGATGGGCCAGAACAGCCCCCACGAAACACTGTAAAAGAATATCAGGTAACCGACGGTAATCTCGCCCTGCTGTACCATCCGCACGCCGTAAGCCAGGGGTACCGCAGTCGCAATGACAGCCAGGAAAGTACAAATCATTCCCAGCATATTGTTCAACAGCACGATTCGTCGATTTCGACGGAACAAATCTTTCGCTCGATCGAAAAATCGGATCAGCTCCCGTGTTTCCTGCCCGAACCCTTTGATGATCCGGGGGTTCGCCAATCGATCCCGAATCAATCCGTACAAAGCAGCGTTCCGCTTGCGCTGTTCTCGATGTAGAACTCGGATTCGATCGCACAATTCCTTATGTGCATAGAAATAAAAAGGCATTACCAACAGAGATATGAAGGTCAGCTTAGGGGAAATATACATCATGATTGAAATATTGATGATCAACAGGCCTACAATCTGTGCAAAGTGGGTCATAGCCAGGGCGAAATTGCTTTCAATAACCTGCATATCGTCAATTGCACGCGCCAGCAGACGGCCCGTTTGATGCTGATCGTGGAAGCTCAACTGCAGCCGCATCAGCTTTTCGTGGATATGCATGCGCATCCGCAGAACGATTTCCTTTGGGATATTACACATCAGGACACTGGCGTACGTCGAGATACCTATTGCCAACAGGTGCGTGACGATCAAGGCAACGGAAACAATTGCCAGCAATTCGAGCTTTTCGGCTGTGGTCTTTCCCGGCCGAGCTGCAATTCGGTCCTGTAAGCTCCCATCCGCCTCGACGTTCGAGGTCAGAATCGTCTCTTTCCGATTTTCTCCCGGCAGCGCCCTGTCCGCGATCTGTGCGTCAGTTACTACCTGTTCTTTGGGCAGATTCGGAAGCGGCATGCCGGAGTTTACCAACTGCTTCGGCTGACCGTGCAGTATCGGTTCAAGCATGAGATTAACTTCCAACACATCGTCAATCAGATACCGCCCAATAGCGGACAGCAGCGAACCTTCCCCCGCCGCCACCACGAAACAAAAAATCATCACAAACAACGACCAGCGGTAGTCACGAAAATATCTTTTATATATCTGGATTAATGCATTCATGCCTTATTCCTTGCCGACATCTCCAATTTAAGCCACCTTCGCAAACTGAGTAAAATAAAGTTGCCGATAATGCCCGTTTTTGTTTGCCAGTAGCTCCTCGTGCCTCCCCATCTCCAAAATCTTACCCTTCGATAAAACCACGATGATATCCGAACCCACAATCGTGCTCAGGCGGTGAGCCACCACAAAACACGTTCGGTTCGCCATGATACGGCTCAGGGCCTTTTGCAATAACCGCTCCGACTCCGTATCCAGCGAACTGGTTGCCTCATCCAATATCAGAATCGCCGGGTCCGCCAAAATAGCCCGTGCGATGATCAACCGCTGTTTCTGCCCTACGGATAATTTCATTCCTTCGTCTCCAAGGAACGTTTCGTAGCCGTCCGGAAGTTCTGTGATCATTTTATGTATCTCAGCCGCCTTCGCCGCCGCGATAACCTGCTCCATCGTGGCCTCGGGCTTGCCGTAGGCGATATTTTCGCGAATCGTACCGTCAAACAACACCGGTTCCTGGGGAACCATCGCAATATTGTTACGAAGGCACGCGTGAGAATATTTCGAAATATCAACACCGTCGATCAACAATTGCCCCGAAACCACCCGGTAAAACCGCAGGAGCAGGGAAATGATCGTGGTCTTTCCACAACCGGTCTGACCCACCAGCGCAACCGTCTTGCCGGCTGGTATATTCAGATTGATGTTCCGAAGCACCGGATTATCCGGATCGTAATGAAAGCACACGTCTTTGAACTGTACGTGACCTTTGAATTTATCCACGTGAACCACATCTACAGGATCCGGCGGATCGGGCACTTCATCCAGAAGTTCACCAATCCGTTTCACCGAGATCATCGCCCGCTCCACCTGTTCAGTCATCTGGCTGAACCGTACCGCCGGCCCAAGCAGGTAGATGCAATAACTGGTAAAGGCAATCACTCCGCCCAGCGTCATCTCGTTTTTGACCACCAAATAGCAGCCTAGAAGATAAATACCCGTCTGGCCCATCCAGTAAATCAGATTGGCCGTAGTCCCAAATGCAATTGAATAAGTGTGCTGGCGCACCGCGTATCCTCTGGCTTCAAAGGCGTCATTCGCAAATCGTTTGTCCTCTGTCCGCTCCCGATTGAATGCCTTGACCGCCATTGCACCGGCCAGCCGTTCCTGCATGCTCGCACTGATATCCTCCATCTTCTCCCGCAAAATCTTGCCCCACCGGTGAATTCGCTTGATGAAAAATTGGTAATTCACGACATACAGTGGAATAAAAAGAGAAAGTAGCAGTGCCAGCCGCCAATTCAAACTTATCATAAAGCCCAGTGCGACCACACAGGCGACAATGTCCGATGCCAGCCCAAGTGTCTGACCGGCCATCATTTGCTGAATCTGAGCCACATCACCCATCAGCCGCTCCATCAGTCCGCCCGTAGAACTCTTATCGTAAAATCGTATCGGCAGACGATGCAGGTGCAGATAGAGCCTTTTTCGCATATCCAATACCAGCTTATCTCCGATCAAACTGACTGTGAGATTATTAACAAAGGCAACAACAGCCCCGATCATCGGTGTCGCTATAAACAAGATCATTACCGGGACAAATAAGTCCTCCCGAGCCGATCCTATGACTTTGTCAATAATGATTCCAAGCAGATATGGAGGGATCAGAGTACTCACAGTCCACAGGGACGTCAGTACTACTGCCCTGTAAAACCAGCTTTTATAAGGCTTTAAGAATCTCCACAATATGATTATGTTCGTCATTTTTCATCTGCGGCTTTTTCAAGCCCAAATAAATGAGCAACGCCCGGCAAGACCGCCTTGCGTTGCTTTTATTTGAAAATAGGGTGAAAATATTATTTTTGGTAAGTCAAGCTGTTTTATGCT
>CAYMXC010000037.1:0-12948 GCA_964394135.1 uncultured Phycisphaerae bacterium | reverse complement strand
CCGGATTTTTGAAGGTCACGCCGGCGCACGACCCGAACGATTACGAAATCGGATTGCGGCACAAACTGCCGATCATCAATGTGCTCGCTCCTGACGGGACGATCAGCGACAAGCACGGCTGGAGCGATCTTGGCGGGGCGGCCAACGGCGAGATGAATTTGATCGGCATGGACCGATATGAGGCGAGGGAAGTTATCGTCGAATGGTTCCGCGAGAACGAACTGCTGGAAGATGTTAAACCCTATCGCCACAGCGTGGGGCACAGTTATCGCAGCCATGTGCCGATCGAGCCGTATCTGTCGGATCAGTGGTATGTGAAAGTGACGGATGATCGACTTGCTTGTGCTGCTCTTCGTGCATTGTCGGACGATCAATACGAAAAGAATGAAGAGCATGCGGAAAAACGCAAACTGCAAGGTAAAGCGTGGGAAGGCAAACTGAGGTTTTACCCAGAACGATACGCCCGGACGTTTCAGACGTGGCATGAAAATATTCGCGATTGGTGCATCAGCCGGCAATTGTGGTGGGGACATCGGATTCCGGTGTGGAGCAAACTTGTTAAAATTACAAAAGAAAATTATGACGATCAATTTGAGCAGCTCTTTGTCACAGCCGGGTTGGATCATATCATCAAGGGTGAGTATGCCGATGCCGCAGTGGCGGTTTATTCCGTGGAAACGAATGAATCAGTTGACACAAACGTGCTTCTATCAAAACCCAAAGCCGATAGTGCGGAATACATCATTTACGTTTGTTACAGGAATCCCGAAGGTGACGATAATATTAAACAGATAGAAGCCGCCGGTTTCCAACGGGACCCCGATGTGCTGGATACATGGTTCAGTTCAGCGCTTTGGCCGTACAGCACGCTGGGCTGGCCTGAAAAAACGAAGGAACTTGAAGCGTGGAATCCGGGGACTGTTCTTTGCACCGCGCGTGAGATCATCACGCTGTGGGTTTCGCGAATGGTGATGACGAATTTGTATTTCCTCGATAGGCTGCCGTTTTCGAACGTATACATTCACGGGATGATCCAGGATGGTCAGGGACGCAAGATGTCCAAATCGCTGGGCAACGGGGTCGATCCGCTGGACATTATCGAGAAGTACGGGGCCGATGCGATGCGGTATTCGCTGGCGTATCTGACGACGGGCATGCAGGACGTTCGATTGCCGGTGAAAAAGGAAACGCTGCCCGACGGCAGAACGATCAATACGTCGGAACGGTTCGAGATCGGCAGGAACCTGTGCAACAAGATATGGAACGCCGCACGGTTCACGATGATGAATCTGGAAGGAGCGGAATCGCCGGAGCCGGTGGATGTGAAGACGCTGGCGATGGAAGACCGTTGGATCATCTCTCGGCTGAACCAGGCGATTACACAGGTGACATCGAGCCTGGAGCATTATGAATATTCGGAGATTGCTCAGGCGACGTATCGATTTTTCTGGAACGAATTCTGCGACTGGTACCTTGAATGGATCAAGCCGAGGATGCGTGTGGGCGGCGAGACGAAGAAGCGGGCCCAGCAGGTTCTGGCGTTTTGTCTGGATCAGATTTTACGTCTGCTGCATCCGATGATGCCTTACATCACTGAGCAATTATGGTCGTATTTGAATCAGGTTTATCCGCAGCGAATGTTGGACGAAAAACTGGTTTGCGATCGGGCGCTGATTCTTTCGCCCTGGCCGGCAGCGTCGGCGGATCGGACGGATTCGGTGGTCGAGCAGGCGATGGAACAGCTTCAGAATCTGATCCGCGCGAGCCGCGATATTCGCACTAACGTGAATCGGATTCGCTCAGCCAACAAGGAGTCGTCGCTGAACAAGTTACCGTCGGCCCTGGTGCGACCGCCGGCGGGACAGGAAAAGCTTTATGCCGACGCTAAGGAGATGATCGGCGAACTGGGTTACGTGAGCGAATTGACGATCGACAGCCAGGCGGCCATTCCGGCTGGCAGCTCTGTGAAGGTTCTGACGGATCGCAACGGGCAGGCGGTTGAACTGATCGTGCCGTTGTCGAAATTGATCAATATTGAGCAGGAGCGCAAGCGGATCGTCAAGGAGATCGGCGAGCTGGCGGGTCATATTACCCGTTCGGAAGCCCGGCTGAGCAATGAAAGTTTCGTCAGTAAGGCGCCGCCAAAGGTGATCGAAGAACACCGCGCCAAGCTGGAGGAACTGCGGGCCAAACGCGAATCGCTGGCCCAGGCGCTGGAAGAGTTGAAATAAACCGCTGGAACTGGAAAAACCATGGTTCATATATTGACATTTAACGAGATTTACAAGGAACGAATCTGGGGCGGGCAGAATCTGCGAAGGATTTTCGACAAATCGCTGCCGTCAAAGGTCAATATCGGGGAGTCGTGGGAGTTGGCGGATTTGCCGGAAGATAAATCGGTGGTGTCGGCTGGTCCGGCGGCGGGGACAAACTTGGCCGAACTGGTGGCCCGGTGGAAGACCGATCTTCTGGGGGGGGCAAAGCTGGACGGTGGACAATTTCCACTGCTGATCAAATTTCTTGACGCCAACGATATTCTTTCCGTTCAGGTTCACCCCGATTACGAATCGGCTGATCGGCTTGGTGGCGGACCGATCCGTGCGAAGTATGAATGCTGGTATATCCTCGACGCATCTGCTAGTTCCTGTGTCTATATCGGATTCAAACCGGGCACGACAGCGGCGAAGGCTCGTAAGGCGATTGAAAACGGTACTTTGGCGGAGCTGCTGGTCAAGATTCCTGCACACCGTGGCGATTTCTTTTATGTGCCCGGCGGAACGGTTCATGCCCTCGGTTCGGGTTTGGTTGTGGCGGAGATTCAAACGCCGTCAGACACGACATTTCGTCTTTTCGACTGGAATCGGATCGACGCCAAAACCGGCCGGCCCCGAACGCTCCACATCGATCAGGGTTTGCAGGCCATTTGCTACGACGCATCGGTGCAGCGGCCCGATCCCGGCAGTGACGTGTTGTGCTGTGCGCCGACATTCAGTGTGCGCAAGGTCGAATATCCAGCGGGGGAAAAAATTGCGGTTCATACGGGCGAGCCGATTGTCTGGGTAGTGATATCCGGCAGCGGCGTTGTGCGGGATGCGGCGGTGCAGGTGGATATTCAGCCAGGCAAGGTGATTCTCTTTCCGGCTGGACTTTCGAAGGTCGATGCCGATTTTACTTCACAATCAACCTGTCTTGAGGTTAAATTAACCAGGTAATATCGAGTTCCCGCGGCGGTGTTTGCGGTCGCAGGTGAAGATAGAATCCCTGTTTTTGATGGATCGGGAACGACACCGGAAGTCTGAAAAATACGCAATTGCAAGTGGAGTTCAGTTATGAAAAAGAGTACGAGCTTTGGATTGGCGATGGGGCTGGTCGTGATGGTTTTCGCCGGTTGGCAGATGCATATACTAGGCGCGGCGGAAAAGCCCATGCCGGCGCCGACGCGCGTGGTGGTCGTGGATACAGAGAAGGTGTTCAAGGAATATCAGCGGCGAAAGGAGATTGACGATCGACTGACCCGCCAGCAGCAGGATTTGCAGGCCCAGCGGAAGCAGAAGGTGGATCGGATCGAAGCCCTCAAGGCCGAGCTGGAAAACTTCCATCCCGACAGCAAGGACTATTATCAGCGGCAGAAGGAACTGCTAAAACTCTCGATCGATCTGGACAGTTTCACCAAGATGAGTGCGGAAGACATCAAGCGGGAATTTCGCGTTCAGACGGAAGATATTTATATGGAAATTCTGAAGGTCGTCGATCAGGTCGCTCGCGAGAACGGCTATGATCTTGTTCTTTATAAAGACAGCACGGATATTCGCGGCGACACCATTCAGGAGCTGCTGGAAAAAATTCGCGGGTGCAAGGTTCTGTATTCCACCAAACAGATCGATATTACCGATCCGGTCCTCGATGCCCTTAACCAGGCGTACAAACTCAAGAAGAGCAAGAAGTAGAATGTAAAAAGATAAAAGAGTAAGAAGGGTAATCATCGGAGTTTGAATTCAATGATCAGCCTCAAGCAACTGGCTCAAGCGCTCAAGGGTGAACTGGCCGGCCCGGCGGATTTGCAGATTGCCGGGGTGGGCGATCTGGAATCGGCAAGGGAAGATCAGATCAGTTTTATCGCCGATAAGAAATATCTGTCGCAACTGGCTGAGACACGGGCCTGTGCCATCGTGACGAGCAAACAGATTCCAGTGGATCGGCCTGCGATTCTGGTGGATCGGCCCGACCTGGCTTTTGCGCAGATGCTGGCGATTTTCGCCCCGCCATTGCCGCATCCGGCAAAGGGCGTTCATCCTTCTGCGGTGGTGGAGTCGACGATCGATTCGGCGGTGGCGGTTGGAGCCAACTGTTATATCGGATCGAACGTGACGATCGGAGCCGGTTCGGTAATTTATCCCAATGTTTTTATCGGACCTGACGTTCGTATCGGGCGAGACTGCATCATCTGGCCCGGTGTCGTGATTCGCGAGCGTGTTCAGATCGGTGACCGTGTGATCATTCATCCCAATGCGACGATCGGGGCGGACGGTTTCGGCTATAATTTCATCGAGGGCCGGCATTGCAAAATCGCTCATATCGGGTCGGTGATCGTCGAGGACGACGTTGAAATCGGCGCTGGCGCTTGCGTGGATCGAGCCAAGGCCGGCGCAACCGTGATCGGCTGCGGTTCAAAGATTGATAATCTGGTTCAAATCGGGCATAATGTCAAAATCGGTCCACACACCATCCTGGTTGCCCAGGTGGGCATCGCGGGCAGCACCACGCTCGGTTCCTATGTCGTGCTGGGCGGGAAGGTGGGCGTGCGGGATCATGTGAAGATTGGCGAGCAGGCGGTGGCGGCGGCGTGCTCGTGCATTAGCAAGGACGTACCGCCGAAGATGGTGGTCAACGGTATTCCGGCGATCGACAATCACGATTATCTTCGCCAGCATGCGGCCCTTCGGCGTTTGCCGGAGCTGGCGGCGAAGGTGACGGAGTTAACAAAAAAGGTTCAGGAGCTTGAACAAACAATACACAATAGCCAGAGAAGCGGTGATTGATGGGCGGGGGCTTTTTACCTCCGAGCCGGTTCAGGTCCGTTTCAAACCCGCACCGGGCAACAGTGGAGTGGTGTTTGTCCGGATGGATCAGGGCAGCCCGGTTCGAATCCCAGCGCGCCCGGAGAATATTACGCGCCGGCCCAGGCGTACTTCCCTGCGAAACGGTACTGTGGCGGTTGAGACGGTTGAACACTGCATGGCGGCCATTTCCGGCTGCGGTATCGATAATATCGAGGTGGAGCTGACCGGACCTGAGCTTCCAGGCCTCGACGGCAGTTGCCGGCCATTTCTGCAGGTGCTCCGCGAAGCGGGACTCGTCGAGCAGGATGTTCCTCAGCAAGTGTATCAGATTACTGAGGCGATGACCGTCCGTGAAGGTGACGCCATGATTGCGGCGCTGCCCAGCGAGACGCAGGAACTGAGCATCCTGTATGATCTGGATTATTCGAACAACAAGGCGATCGGCAGGCAGGTGTATGCGATGAATCTCCTGCCGGAGCATTTTTATAACGAAATTTCCCCCTGCCGGACTTTCGTGACGCAGCAGGAGGCAGACTACCTTCGCCAGAGCGGATACGGCACGCATCTGACTTATACTGACATTCTTGTTCTGGGGCCCACGGGTCCTATCGATAATGAATTGCGATTTGCGGACGAGTGTGTGCGGCACAAGATTCTCGATCTGATTGGCGATCTGTCGCTTCTGGGGCGTCGGCTTTGCGGGCGAATCGTCTGCTACAAGTCAGGCCATTCGCTGAACCAGGCGCTGGTGAAAAAAATTGCTACGCGAATCAAGATGCTCGAACTGGATCGAAAAATCACAGCCAAGCCGGTGATGGACATTCGTCAGATTCAGCGGGTTCTGCCGCATCGGTATCCGTTTTTGCTGGTGGATCGAGTCATCGAGGTCGAAGGCGACCGTCGGGCGGTGGGGATCAAAAACGTAACGATCAATGAGCCATTTTTCCAGGGTCATTTTCCCCAGCAGCCGATCATGCCGGGCGTGCTCATCGTTGAGGCGCTGGCGCAGCTGGCTGGCTTACTGCTGAGTCAGAAACTGGAACATACGGGAAAATTGGCTGTGCTGCTCAGCATGGACAACGTGAAGATACGCCGTCCGGTTATACCGGGCGATCAGTTGATCCTCGAGGCGAACACTGTTCGTGTCAAACAGCGGACGGGACATGTGCGCTGCAATGCCCGGGTGGGCGACGCCCTGGCGGCGGAGGCGACGATCAAGTTCATGCTGGTGGACGCGGACAACGGTTAGGAAGTCAGGAAGCGAAAGATTTATGGCACATATTTCTCCGAATGCTTGTGTAGATCCTCAGGCAAATCTGGCCGACGACGTGGTCGTCGGGCCGTTCAGCGTCATCGGTCCAAAGGTGACTATCGGGCCGGGGTGTAAGATTTATAACAATGTGTCGATTCTGGGACCGACGACAATCGGGTCGAACAATACGTTTTATCCATGCTCGGTGCTCGGCGCAGACCCGCAGGATCTGAAATACCGCGGCGGCGAGACGCAATTGATCATCGGGTCCGGCAATATATTTCGGGAAAATGTCACGGTGAATCGTGGCACGGAAGTGGCCGGCGGCAAGACCGTCATCGGAAACGGGAATCTATTCATGGCCGGTGTGCACGTTGCCCATGATTGCGTCGTGGAGGATCATATTATCGTGGCCAACGCCACGCTGATCGGTGGGCATGTGAAACTGGAACGAGCCTGTTTCATAGGTGGCGGTGCAGCAATTCACCATTTCTGCACTATCGGCCGAAACGCAATGGTCGCCGGGATGGCGCGGGTGTCGACCGATGTGGCGCCATTCATGATTTTTGAAGGCAGTCCCGGAGCTGTGCGAGGAGTCAATTCTCGAGGCCTGGCTCGAAATGGATTTACAGAGCTGCAGATCGATGCACTAAAGGACGCGTATAAAAAGATATTCCGCAGCAGGAATTCCATGGCTGCCCTTACGGAACTGGAACAAACCAACGTTGATGAACATGTCCGGTATCTGCTCGAATTTGTCCGACGGATGCAGCAGGGCAAGTTCGGCCGATTTCTGGAAACTCTCCGCTGCGACAAACCAGAGGATATCGGGGATTTTTATAAGGAAAAAGACCAGACACACTGATCGATCCATCGGCCTTGGCGCCGATCCGGCTTTGGCAGGATAAAAACTATGACGAAAAAATTACGGGCTGCAGTAGTCGGCGCCGGACATATGGGCCGGCATCATGTACGTGTTTATTCCCAATTGCCCCAGGTGGAACTGGTGGGTGTGGTTGATGCAAATCTCCAGCGCGGGCGGGAAATGGCACAGCAGTATAACTGTCGGGCCTTTGCGGATGTAAGCGAAGTTCTGGATCAGATCGATATCGCATCGGTGGCAGTCCCGACTATCTATCATTTGCAGGTTGCCTCTCCGCTGATCGAAGCCGGCAAGGCGGTGCTGATCGAAAAACCCCTCGCCGTCAATTCCGATGAATGCGCGAAGATCCTCGAGCTTGCGAAAAAATACAACGTTATCGTTCAGGTCGGACATACCGAGCGGTTCAACCCGGTCGTCCGGGCCATGAAGCGATTGGAGATGCATCCGCGATTTATCGAAACGCACCGTATTAGCCCGTTTACTTTCCGATCCGCCGATATCGGTGTGGTGCTGGATATGATGATCCACGATATTGATATCGTTTTGAGCCTAGTGGGTCGGAGGCCGGCGCAGGTTGAAGCGGTCGGGGTGTCGGTGCTGGGGGCCAATGAGGATATTGCCAACGCCAGACTGACCTTCGATAACGGATGCGTGGCGAACCTGACTGCATCGCGGCTGGCATTGAAGACCGAAAGAAAAATCCATGTGTTTTCACAGGAGGCGTACCTGAGCCTCGATTATCAGAAAAAAACCGGTATCGCGATCAAAAAAGATGCCAACGCCGATATTCTTCAGATGGCGAGGGAAAAGAAAATCGAAGATCTGGCTCAGCTCGCGGGATATGATTACTCCAAACTTGTCAAGGTCGAGCCTATAATGATCACTGACGAAGAACCGCTTCGCGCCGAACTGGAGGCTTTTGTCGGTGCCGTTATGAATCAAACCGAGCCCGAAGTTACCGCAGAGGCAGGGCTAGCGGCGGTAGAAACCGCCGAGCGGATCGTCAAATCCATCGCCTCGCACAATTGGAAATTGTAGATTGCAGATTATATTATAAGGTAGTCCGACTCATGCCGGCAGCGCCTGCGGTTGAGTTCCCCGGCGGGTGATTTCCGATTGCTCCGACGTATTGACGATGGCCATGACTTTGGACATAAGGGTATGTTCGCAGCCCTTGACGCAAAGCACATCGCACTCGGTTCCAAGTATGTATGGGTGGCCCGTCGCTTTCATTTTACGGAGATATTCCTGCGACATGCGCTGTATGTCTTCGACGCTGATGAGGTCATCGGAATAAAATTTCTTCGACGGCAGATTGCCGTAGAGAATGATATCATTGGGGACAATCGCAGCGTCTTCCCAAAGTTTTCTGGAACTTCCGAGGCTTAAAAGGACAGGCTGAAGGGACGCAAATCCTTTGACCATGTCGTTGTTCAATTCGCCGCAGCAATGGAAGAAAAGATCGACACCGGCTTTATCCATCGCAGATTTGATTTTCCGCAGATATTTCAGAACCAGGCGTTCGAAGATGTCTGAGCCCTGGGCCATCTGTTTGGGAGAAATATAAACCACGTTGGCGGCGGGTTCGGCGATGAAGAAAATTTTCGCGCCCGCATTGGCCTGGGCTTCGAAGGAAAGAGTGATTGTTTCGACGGCTAGGTCCATCAACTTTTCCACCGCGTGGACTTCCGAATCCTCACTGCCGGTAATGCCTGAGCCGGCGAGATATACCGGTGAGATGGGGTCCGACAGTAGTTTGGTCATCAGAGAAAATGGGCCAATACTCATGCCGACGGGAACCAATTTTGTATGTTGTGCGATGTAGCGAACGGCGTCAATGTTCGCCTGTAGCCGAGGTTCGAGCGATATTTTCAAGTTTTTATGGATTGTGGAAATCTGATCGTCCGTCGGGGCGGCGGAGAAATGCCAAGCAGATATGTCGGCTTCGGATATCTCGTCCATGGCACGAAGAATCCATGTTTTTTCGATGGTCAAATCCATGACGGGCATGGCCAGGGGAGTTTTAAATCGGCCAGCGGCCTGGGCTATGACTTTTCCGAGACGTACGCCGTCTCGCAAAATCGCCTCATGGTCCGGATGTTCCTTGAGAACCAGATCGGCTCCAATTGGAAAACGGAGCCCGGAGTTGGCCAGATTTAAATAAAATTCACGGTCCATTGCATTTTATCTCCATTAAATCCATGATGTATATTAATGGATAGAAAAAGGAAGGTCAACAATTAAATTCGAAATGTATAAAAAATATATCCGATATGGATATTATTTGGAAAAGATGTTGCCATTTGATAATTGGCTATATTAATATTCCGGTTGGTGGCCTGCGATCAGTCTGGCGGCGATCTCTGCTAAGGTGATGATATCAAGGAAGTTATGATGAATAATGGTTTTAATTTTTCGTGCGTCCAGGGTTTTGACGAAATCGTGGTATGCCTGTGGGATTGCGGAACCTGGGATATCGCCGCTGCGAGGCCGATGGCATAAAAAGTGTTCGAGCGTTTGCAGTTGGCAGTTGGGCAGGCTTTGCTTCCAGCGCCGGCGGACCTCCGCTAAAATATCCAGATGTGTCGGCGGAGACGGAATCTGCTGGCGGTGAATGACGGCACGTTCGCGAATCGATGGCAGATCAAAAGTTTTGCCGTTATAGGTGACGAGAACCTGAGTTTGCGCCAGCCTGTCGCTGACAGCGGAGAGAATAGCCGCTTCCTCGGCGTAGTCACGCGCCAGGGCCTGCTCCACGATCAGGTCGGAGCCGTCGAAAAAGCACCATCCGATCAGAAAAATCGCATTGCCGCAAAATCCGCACGACTCGATGTCCAGATAGGTAACGGCGGAGGGATCGGCGCCGACGAGGGCCGTGAGTGCCGGATCGGCATCCTGCTCGTTCAGACGGGTGGCTGATCCGAGAAAGACGTCGCGATAGAGGTTGACGATTACCGTCGCCTCAGGCCAAACGGTCTGGACGCCTTTACGTATGTGATAATATTTTCCGTTCGGCAGTTCGATCGGCTGACCTGTGACCAGATCTTCCAGCTTCGTGCTGCCGCGGTCTTTCTTTTTCTCAGATGGGATTTCCGGTATTTCGTGCTGATTTTTTCGGGTTTTTGCCCAATCGGAGCCCAGAAACACCTTTGCGCCGGCCAGTTTTTCGGCCAGGGAATCCAATTTTTTGAGTTTATCCGAAGAATGCATGCAAAAGGCTTTCAACACGGTTATACAAACTTTTTCACGTGAACAATTGTATCTTGTCAGTGTGGAATGTGGAAAAATAATATTTTGGGTTGACTGATTTTGGGGATACATCTATAATCAAAAGTTCGTCTGGGTAGGTAGCTCAGCTGGTAGAGCAAAGGACTGAAAATCCTTGTGTCGGCGGTTCAACTCCGCCCCTGCCCATTTTCAAATCCAAGTTGGCATGATCAATGCTGATATACGCCGAAATAATCTCCCCCATATTTCAAGACACTCTTTTCCTGCTTATTGCGACAAGGTGGGAACAGCCGATCGAAAAGTATGGATGATAAGGATATTGCGAAATGTTATATCGCTGATTGGTAAAATTTGCTTATCTGGTACACGTGTATATCGCCGCTGAAGTAGCTGGTTTATTCATTCAACAAATTCGAACATCGAACTTTCCCGAACGCAGGGACGAGGCGAAATGCCTCGGCATATTCCAGGCCTGCCTCGATACCCCGGGTTCGACCGACTCGGCGGGCAAGATCGATCATATCACCGGAATTTTCGCCCGTGGTGGAAAGTTGCGATTTATGGCAACGGAGCATATCGAGTTTGAGATCGATATAGTCGGTGATATCGACATATTCATCGGGTTCGAAGGGAGTGAACCAGTTGTCGGCATAATACAGTTTCGGACGGGTACAGGTTGGCACATCGGGCAGGACGCAGGGGTTCCACGCAATCTGGACAGCCTCCGTGACACATCGGCTGGTGCCAATATGATCGAAATGATAATCGGTGGGAGAATGCGTGATGACGATCGTTGGAGAATGCTTGCGAATTTCCCGCAGAAGCGTCAACCGGGATTCATCCGTTGAGTGAAAATCGCCTTCGGGAAAACGCATAAAGACACATTCTATGCCCAGGAGTTCAGCGGCAGCACATGATTCGCTTTCGCGAATCGCAGTATGTTCCTTTGAAACTTTGCCTGCAATGTAGACGCCGTTGGTCATGACTACGGAAACGACACGCCAGCCTGCTTTTTTGTGATGGGCGAGGGTGCCGGCGACGAGTTCGTTGTCGTCATGATGAGCACCGACAACCATAATGGTTTTGAAGGACATTTGGACTCCATGAAATAAATCGGATAACGAAACGAATAATTTACCAGGTTACTTCCGGAATGGTCTGATCGATGTAATCTTTTTCGAGTTCGAAGAAATCCCAGTACATCACTGTATTCTGCGCGGAAGGTTTATCGGTGAAAAACAGGACCATCTTAGTAGTACTGGTCGGAACTTTAAATCGAATACTGATTCGATTCCATTTTTTGTCCGGAACGGTAGTAAATGTAAGGTTAAATGTCTTGCTGGTAGTAAAATACGCCTCACCCCGATGATCGAAAGCACCGATCGTTGCCCCAAAATTCTGAGTGTTGGCAGTTACATATCCGCTGAGTCGATGCCAGGCGCCGGGTTCCACGGAGACAATTTGCCTGATACGGTTTGCAATCGCTCCCCGTGTGGTTTTCAGGCAGCTATTCTCGTGACTGGCTGTGCTGTAATGCTGGGATGGAATGGTTACGGGAACTTGGCTGTAGGGAGTGAAGAACGTTGCGGTACTCGTACGCCATCGCGCAGATCCAAGCTCAAAACTGGGATCCAGGATCAATGTGCTGTTGTAATTACCACTGCCGTAATAGGTAGTCTTGTTTTGATAATAGTAATGCCGGCAAAGTTCTGAACAATGTAAAATCGTTTCGGGTCTTGCCCGGTAAAAGATCCAGAATCCGACGCCTGGCATTGTTTTGGCCAGGATGTTATTCAGAATAGTGTGAAACTGGCAATCGAGATATTCATTAAAGTTGATGTATGGACTATTATCGCAAGCAAGAGGTGTGCTCTGCGGGATTCCCAGGCCATAAATGGTTTTGGCAAGCAATCCGGAAATTCTGTTGTTAATATTGCTGGCTATATCGTTAAAGAAAAAGAGCTGGATGTTGCTTTCTGAAATGTAATTTTCCTGGAAAAATAAATCGCAGTAATCGCGTACGGCCAGTAGCTGGTTGTCGAAGCTCTGACCTTGCACCCAAAACGAACTACCGCTCATACCGAGCTTCCAGACGCCGGCAGCCATGATGTATTTGTTGGGATATCGCTGGCGAAGGGTTTGTAATGCATTCACCACCCGGATTGATTCAGCACTTCCATCCACCCCGGAACTGTGAAGCTCGTCAATACAGATCCCGTCAAATCCGCCGGGAAGCTGGCCGTTCAGTGTATTTTCAAAGGGAGCAGCCCATGCTGTAACCACGTCTTCGACTGTTGCGGTGTCCGGAAACGTATTGGAAACAGTATATACAAAAATCTTTCCTTCGGAACGTAAACGATTAATCAGAGTTACGTTCGATGTTTGACCTTCGATGATCGTTGCGACAGTGAAAACGTCTTCCCAGACCGATGGAAACGTCTGATATCCAAGATCGCTATAGTCGTACATGAGGATGGCCGGCGAAGGAAGCGGCCGCGATGAAGCAGCGATAGCATTATTCGAAG
>CAYMXC010000036.1:0-12999 GCA_964394135.1 uncultured Phycisphaerae bacterium | reverse complement strand
CCGGTACGCTCGTCGTCAAAGGACAGGGCGTTGCATGCGTTCGGGCCGTCGGAATCAATACCGAAATGGGCAGAATCGGCAAAGCGCTGCAAACCCTTGAGCCGGAAGACACCCCATTGAGGCGGGAGACAGGACGGTTGGTTCGCAACATGGCAATCCTTGGCCTGGTCCTGTGCACCATCGTGGTAGTCGTTTACGGGCTCACGCGTGGGCAGTGGCGGGAAAGTTTTCTAGCCGGCATCACACTGGCCATGGCAATGATGCCTGAGGAATTTCCCGTCGTACTGACCGTTTTTCTTGCCCTTGGTGCCTGGCGAATTTCGAGTAAACGTGTACTTACTCGCCGTGTGCCGGCAGTAGAAACGCTGGGATCGGCAACCGTTCTATGCGTGGACAAAACCGGCACTCTAACGCTAAATCAGATGTCAGTCAGCAAGATATTCGTTGGCGATGAATATTTCGATATCGATCCTCATAAAAAAGAACGTAACTTACCGGAAAAATTCCATGAAATCGTGGAATTCAGTATTCTCGCCAGCCAGCGAGATCCGTTCGACCCTATGGAAAAGGCCTTGCGTAAACTGGGAACGCTGACACTGTCCAAAACCGAACATCTTCACGACGATTGGACACTTGTCCAGGAATATCCGCTTTCTCAGGAACTGCTGGCACTTTCTCATGTATGGAAATCTCCCGACGGCCGGGATTATGTGATTGCAGCCAAGGGTGCGCCCGAAGCCGTTGCCGATCTTTGTCATTTCGATGATTCGCAAATGCAGGACCTCGCCCGTCACATCGATCTCATGGCCGGTGAAGGCTTGCGCATACTCGGTGTTGCACGTGCTAATTTTCAACAGACTGCCCTGCTCCCCGGCCAGCAGCATGATTTCAAATTCGAATTCCTCGGCTTGCTGGGCTTTGCCGATCCGGTCCGTCCCGGTGTGGCCAATGCCGTTAAGGAATGCTATACCGCCGGCATCCGTGTCGTTATGATTACCGGCGATTATCCCGCCACCGCCAGAAATATCGCCGCCCAGATCGGCCTGGCTCCCTCTAACGATGTCATCACCGGTTCCGAACTTGATAAGATGGACGATGCAGAACTGGAACACCGAATTCGCACGGTCAACATTTTCGCCCGCGTCGTTCCGGAACAGAAATTACGGCTTGTAAAAGCGTTCAAGGCCGATGGTGAAATCGTCGCCATGACGGGCGATGGAGTCAACGACGCCCCCGCACTCAAATCAGCTCACATCGGAATAGCCATGGGCGGCCGGGGAACCGACGTTGCTCGCGAGGCATCCGCTCTCGTGCTCATCGACGCCGTCTTTTCCTCTATCCTTCAGGCCGTCAGAATGGGACGACGAATTTTCGATAACCTGCAAAAGGCGATGGCCTATATCTTCGCCATTCACGTCCCCATCGCCGGACTCTCTCTGGTTCCCGTGCTCATGAATTGGCCACTGCTACTCTTTCCTGTGCATATCGTTTTCCTGGAATTGATTATCGATCCCGCCTGTTCGATTGTCTTCGAGGCGGAGACCGAAGAACGCGACGTGATGAACAGGCCACCGCGAAAATTGAAAGATCCCATGTTCAGCCGGCGACTCGTGGGCCTCAGCATGCTTCAGGGAACCAGTGTCCTTCTGACCATCCTGGCGGTTTACCTCATTGCCGGTTTTTTCTTTCCCAAGAGCATCGAAGAGACCCGAACACTCACTTTCACATCTTTGATTATCGCAAACCTTTGCCTTATTCTTACCAATCGGTCATGGAATCGCAGTATACTCAGCATGATCCGATCCCCCAATTCTGCTTTATGGTATGTTTTGGGCGGAGCAATTGTTTTTCTTGATCTGGTTCTATATGTACCAGCTCTCCGCAATCTCTTTCACTTTACCATCCTGCATCCGATAGACCTTATCCTTTGCCTGGCGGCAGGAATTTTCAGCATAGTCTGGTTTGAAATTTTCAAAATACGGCACCGCCCGCGAACTCAAACTTCAGCTTGAGTTTTACATCACGAATCGGTCATATGCCAATATTGAAAATGACGCACTCCAAAACTATAATCGCTGGAATAATGGATTGAATATATTTGAATTTTCGTTTTTAATCTGGCTTGGATCGATTTTTTCGGGCCCGCTGGGTTCGCTTACCGAATTGGGCGGCGGCATCGTGCTTATCCCCCTGCTTACATTAGTTTTCAATGTAGATATCCATTATGCAATCAGTGCTTCCATAATAGGAATCATTGCTACCTCATCCGGTGCCGCAGCCGCGTATGTGCGGGATGGTTTCATCATTATCCGCGTCGGCATGTTCCTCGAAATTGCCACGACACTCGGAGCCCTTGCCGGCGCGTTCCTTTCCACTCACATTCCCAACGACGCCATCGCTGTAACCTTCGGTGTCATTCTGATCGTTTCGGCTTTTGTGTCTATTGGTCCCTCAAGCTCGGACCAGGAAATTGATGCGACATCTTCCCCGGCATCCTGAAACGCTTCCTCGCGATGAGCAGTCGCGGCATCATTCAACTTGGTGTGGTCCTGCTGTTCGCTTCCCCTATAGCCTGTGTTTTCTTTTCTCTCTTTGCCTTTATTGTTCTTCGAGATAAAATTTACACTATGGTAACGATAATCGTTCTGCTAATTTTGAGCATGAGTCTTTTCGGCATCCGGTTGTAAAAACGTGCCGATGCAACGAGAAAAAGTTCATAAATGATATAAATCATATCAGAGACATTAATTGTACGATTGCTGCATCCGAATGCAATCTTCTTGCATCCGAAATAATTTGCACTAAAATATTTTATTTTCATCTAAACGACTATATAAGGAAAGCATGGAGTTAGAACCACAATTATCATTAACGCAGCGAATAAAGCGACTGATTATCGGTGATGCCCGTAGTCTGCACGATCGTTCGATCTTCCATCAGATTTCGCTGATCGCTTTCTTCGCCTGGGTCGGACTGGGCGCTGATGGCCTCTCTTCCTGCTGCTATGGACCAGCCGAGGCATTTTTGGCCCTTAAGGGTCACAATTACCTGGCCATATTTGTTGCCTTGGGTACTGCACTTACAGTTTTCGTCATCAGTGCATGTTATTCCCAAATCATCGAATTGTTTCCCTCTGGCGGAGGTGGCTACCTCGTCGCCAGTAAACTTCTATCCCCGAATTTCGGCATGCTTTCCGGCTGCGCGCTGATCATCGACTATGTATTGACTATCACCATTTCCATTGCCAGCGGCGCCGATGCATTGTTCAGCTTTCTACCGGCCGGTTGGCTTCCGATCAAACTGGAATTTGCCGTTCTCGGCGTAATTGTTCTATCCGTGATGAACCTCCGAGGCGTCAAAGAATCGGTGGTCCCCTTAATCCCCATCTTTCTGACGTTCGTGATAACCCACCTCATTGCCATCCTTTGGGCTTTTTTGACACACGCAACAGAATTTGGAAGCATCTTTCAAAACACAGTGATTGAAACTTCCCGAACTCAATCCGAAATCGGCTTTTTTGCCATGGTCCTTATTCTCCTGCGTGCCTATAGTTTGGGTGCCGGTACTTACACAGGCATCGAAGCCGTCAGTAACGGTCTGCCTATTCTCCGCGATCCGAAGGTCCAAACCGGCAAACGCACCATGCACTACATGGCCATCTCCCTGTCGATCATGGTCGTTGGTTTAATGTTTGCTTATTTGCTCTACCACGTACAGTTCGAAGAAGGAAAAACCCTCAATGCCGTCCTTTTCGAACGTATCACCGCTTCCTGGCCGAAAAGATTCGGATATCTTTTCATTTTAGTGACTCTTTTTTCCGAAGCCGCCATCCTCTTTGTCGCGGCTCAAACCGGTTTTCTCGGCGGGCCCCGCGTTCTGGCCAATATGGCCCTCGATCGCTGGTTTCCCACCCGATTTGCAATGCTCAGCGACCGGCTCGTAACTCAAAACGGCATCCTCCTGATGGGCGGCGCCGCTTTGATAACGATGATACTGACACGCGGCTCCGTTCAGTTCCTCGTCGTGCTTTACAGTATCAACGTCTTTATTACTTTTGTTCTCTCTCAGCTGGGCATGGTTCGGCACTGGCTCCAAACGCGAAACGTCGATCACTGGTATCGAAAGTTCCTGATTAGCTTCATCGGACTTTTTTTGACCGGATTCATCCTGATCGCTGTGACTATCATTAAGTTTAACGAAGGCGGCTGGATTACTCTCCTTGTCACAGGTGCACTGGTTGTGATGGTCGTCATAATCAAACGCCACTACCATCGAACCGGCCAGCTACTTCGCCGTCTGGATACCCTTATCCTTTCGACCACTCATTCCGGCAATCAGATGCCTCTCGAACTGAATAATCCTTCCGGTAATTCTGCTCAGTTTGACCCCGAGGCTAATACCGCCGTACTCCTGGTCAACGGCTTCAACGGCCTGGGACTCCACACACTCTTCAGCATCATCCGCCTCTTCAAAAACTTTTACCGAAACTTCGTCTTCGTCCAGATTGGTGTGCTCGATGCCGGCAACTTCAAGGGCACCGAAGAAGTCGATAATCTACAAAAACACATCCAGACGGAAGTTAACCGATACGTCGAATTCATGCAGCGCCATGGCTACTACGCCGAAGGGTTCACCTCCGTCGGAATCGATATTGTCGATCAGGTTTCAGATATCGCCCCCAAAATTCAGGCGAAATTCCCCTCTGCCACCTTCTTCGGCGGTCAACTTGTCTTTCCGCAGGATACCGTTTTCTCCCGCTGGCTGCATAACTACATTGCCTTTGCCGTCCAGCGCAGCTTCTATCGACAGGGAATTCCTTTTGTTATTCTCCCCATCCGTGTTTAAAATATTTTCGCATACATAATGCCTCCATCCTTGGTGAAAATGAACCGCTACCATGAGGGAGCGGGGTTCTTCTTCAGCTTAAACGGAGGGATTGCCTTAAACATAAAAATATCGTATCCGAACACGTCCCCTTGGATTAGGAATTTACAATGGCACCTGACGATAACGCTACAATTGGCCGGCGAATAAAACGGCTGATAATCGGTGACGCCCGCAGCCCGTTCGAAAAAGGCGTCTTCCATAAATTATCCCTGATTGCGTTTTTTGCGTGGGTCGGTCTCGGAGCCGACGGCCTTTCATCCTCCTGTTATGGTCCCGCTGAAGCTTTCGTTAATCTCAGAGGACACCTTTTTCTCGCTATTTTCGTCGCACTGGGCACGGTCTTTACTATTTTCGTAATCAGTTCCAGCTATTCCCAGATCATCGAACTGTTCCCAACCGGCGGCGGAGGATATCTGGTCGCCAGCAAACTTCTTTCCCCTGCCGTGGGTATGTTCTCCGGCTGCGCGCTCGTCATCGACTACGTCCTGACCATTACGCTTTCCGTCGCCAGCGGAGCCGATGCAGTCTTCAGCTTTTTACCTTACAGTTGGCAGCCATATCGCTTCTGGTTCGCCCTGTTTGGCGTGGTCGTTTTGACCATTCTGAATCTTCGAGGCGTCAAAGAATCTGTTTTACCCCTCGTGCCCATCTTCTTGATCTTTATTCTCACGCATGTCCTGGTTATCGTTTACGCCCACATCGTACACTTGAGCGACTTTTCACAACTTATGAATTCGATCTCCACCGATGTCCGTCAGACTTCGACTGAACTGGGAACCTTCGGTATGATCCTCTTAATCTTGCGGGCCTATAGCATGGGCGCAGGCACCTACACAGGTATCGAGGCCGTAAGCAATGGCCTGCCCATCCTTCGCGAGCCCAAGGTTCAGACCGGCAAGCATACCATGCACTATATGGCTATTTCCCTGTCGGTCATGGTCCTGGGTCTGATGATGTCTTACCTGTTCTACCGGGTTACACCGCAGGAGGGAATAACCCTCAACGCCGTCCTCTTCGAGAATGTAACTCAAAACTGGGGATTCGCCGGCTACCCCTTTGTCCTCCTCACGTTGATCTCCGAAGCCGCAATTCTCTTCGTAGCCGCACAGGCAGGCTTCCTGGATGGCCCGCGAGTTCTGGCCAATATGGCACTGGATCGATGGTGCCCATCACGTTTCGCCATTCTCAGCGATCGACTTGTAACGCAGAATGGAATTCTCCTAATGAGCATTTCATCTCTTATTATCATGTTCCTGACCCATGCCTCGGTCGAATTTCTCATAGTCCTCTACAGCATCAATGTCTTTGTTACCTTCACCCTGTCTCAGCTCGGTATGGTCCGTCATTGGTGGCTCGTCCGTCATAATCCGGGTGAACGCTGGCTGAAGGGCTTGGTCATCAATGGCATAGGCCTTATCCTCACCCTTTTTATCCTCCTTGCCGTTACATACCTGAAATTCAACTCCGGCGGCTGGCTCACTCTAGTTGTCACCGGCACACTGGTCGCCATGTGCGTTTGCATCCGACATCATTATGATCATACGGCCCAATTGATGCGCCGCCTTGATAACCTGGTGATTAATGCGGAAAAAGCCGCATCCGGCCCGGAATCATCCACAATAAAAGAATGTGACCCCAATGCAAAAACTGCCGTCCTGCTGGTCAACGGTTTTAACGGCCTGGGTCTCCACACGCTCTTCAGTGTCATCCGTTTGTTCGGCGAACTGTATAAAAATTATGTCTTCGTGCAGGTCGGAGTCATCGATGCCGGAACCTTCAAAGGCTCTGAAGAAGTCGAACGACTCAAAAATCATATCGAGTCCCAGAACGCCAAATACGTGGAGTTCATGCAGAAACACGGCTATTACGCTGAAGGGATTACTTCCCTGGCCATCGATATCGTCGATCAGGTCACCGAAATCGCGCCGAAAATCCAGGAGCGTTTTCCCAACTCCGTTTTCTTCGGCGGACAGCTGGTCTTTCCAAAAGATACCGTCATGACACGCTTGCTTCACAACTATATCGCCTTTACTGTCCAGCGAAGATTCTATCGGCTGGGAATTCCCTTCGTCGTCCTCCCCATCCGCGTCTGATGCTCAATTGTAAGGTGCACCGTGATACACCACATTTTTCTTCAATCTCCGCACCATGAACTGTTGACCTGTAATTCCAGCATTCGCGGAAATCCATCTTACCTTTGTATTGTGAACAATGAACCATTTGCATTTTCTTTCCATAACTATCTTGCCGGCCAACAACATTCAAATCAACACATGACTCTATCTTCACGGCGATATAAACTATATAATAAACGCAATAAACCCTTCTCAGGGGAAAACAGCAACAGAGTGTTTAAGGGTTTTATTTCATGCTGCTTGAAAAACCATATACTCGATGCCATTCCCGCGCAGGTGGGAATCCATATTGAATTACGAACGATCGATGAAATAAAGTTAAACTGTCTAAAATGGAGAGTACAGGGAAGATGATTCGGATATTTGCGGATTATCTGGCACTAAGTGAAGCTGCCGCCGATGCAGTTTTCGCTGCCGCCAAACGATGTATCGCCCAGCATGGAAAATTCATTCTTGTTCTCTCAGGCGGTCAAACGCCTAAAGAAACCTTCTCGATATTGGTGCATCGCACCGCCCACCGGCATCGCATATGGGACAAAACCCATATCTACTGGGCCGACGAACGTTGCGTGCCGCCCGATGACCCGCGCAGCAACTACCGAATGGCAAAGGAAGTTTTTTTGGACCTGATCGACATTCCCTCCGAAAATATCCATCGCATCCAGGCTGAAGCCCCGGATCCTGCCTTTGCCGCGGAACATTATGACGTCGAATTTCCTTCGCAGCCCGACTTTTTGATCCTCGGAATGGGCGTCGACGGCCATACCGCCTCTCTTTTTCCCCATAGCCCGGCCCTGCAGGAAAAACAAAAACGATTTGTCTTTGTGGAAACTCCCGCCGACCCATCACATCGTATTACCATGACGCCGCCAGCCGTTGCCTCCGCTGCCGAAATCTTCATCCTCGTCGCAGGCACTGAAAAAGCCCCTGCACTGCAGAAAGTCTTCAGTGAAACCGGCTCCATTGACGAAACCCCTGCCCGGCTCGTCCATAACGCCATCTGGCTGGTCGATCGTCAGGCCGCCCAGCCGATTACAAAAACCATCATTATCGATGCAAACTAAAACGACGTTATAAAATCTAATCTCAGAAATGAATTTTTCGCTTCCCTGCAGAACAGTGCCCCGCATCGACATGACACTGCACACAGGAAAGGTCCTTCGCTTCTTTGCCCCCATGCGCCGGTATGGTTCCAGCCTCCTTCGCGTGGCATCGTCTGCAATTCCGGTTTAGCACTTCAACATGGCTAGGCTGAAGGTATAACTTCTTCGATCCCTCAGACAAACCGAACATCCCGGAATGTCGAAAACCGTTTTCGACCTTAGCTGAATATTTCGCCACTGCGCTGTCTTGCGGAATATGACAATCGTTGCATCGTGCCGCCCCATGGTGCCCGGCCTTCTGCCACCCGTCGTATTGATCGCGCATGACATGACATTTTGCGCACATCTTCGGATCGTCAAAAAAATACGATGTCCCCTCCGAATAGTAAAGAGCGATCCCGCCGAGTCCCAGAAGTCCGCAAAAGAAAACCAGCGGGATTCGAACCCAATTGCGTCGGATGATTCCGCCCGATTTGCCCGCTTTGTCCATCCCGGTCGCGTCTCCGTCGTAGATCTTTCAAAATCGAAGCCTCTCGCATTCGCTCGCGTCGTATTATCCTCTTTAATATAATCGCTTTTCTGTTGTCCGAAAAGAATTTTATCGGTACATTGAATTTTTTGTAACGACCATGAAACTTACGCGAAAAAAAACACTTGTCCTTTCGTCTTCGATCCTGGCCGTCATTCTGGCACTGGCGGCTTATGGTCATCTTTTCGCCCTGCCGCCCCGATTCAGCGAAGTAGCACCGGGCGTCCTCTACCGTAGCGGCCAGCCAAATTCCTTCCAGCTTGCTAATGCAGTCCACCGATACAAAATCAAAACGATTGTTTGCCTCCGTGAAACCGAATCCGGTAAAAATAATGCCTGGTATGACGCAGAAAGAAACACCGCATCACGCCTCGCCGTCCGGTTCATCTACTGGCCGACCGACTCCCACAGTCCTCCTCCACAGAAGCAAATGATCGACTTTCTTAATCTCACACAGAACAAAAATCAAATTCCGATCCTCGTGCACTGCGCTCAGGGAAAACACCGCACCGGTTTTTTCGTCGGCCTATACCGCCGTGTCATCGATAATTGGTCCTTCGACCAGGTTTGGACAGAAATGAATCGCTTCGATTTCGGCAACGGCCACCTCGAACTTCTCAATGCACTTAAATCGATCGATCCCGAAAAATTGAAATCCAAAATGAACCATAAAATTGTAGCAAGAATTAAAAATGAGGAATAGATCATTATGAGTCTTCCGTTTGAAATTACCGCCTGGACGGCTGTTGGCTTTCTCGGTCAGTTCGCGTTCGGTTCCCGTTTCATTGTTCAATGGCTCTCGTCCGAAAAACGCGGCCGAAGTCACATCCCCGTCATTTTCTGGTACCTCTCGCTCGTCGGAGGTATCATTCTTACAGTCTACGCCGTCGGTCAGAAAGATATTGTCTTCACCCTCGGCCAGGGGCTCGGCGTCTTCATTTACATCCGCAATCTGATGCTCATCAAAAAACACGAAATGCGATTGGCAAAGGGACTCGCAAATGAAGTCGGACAAATTTCTGATCATTAATGCCGACGACTTCGGCTGGACCGAAGGAATCAATGAAGGAATCATAGAGGCCCACCAAAACGGCATCCTCACCAGCGCCACCCTGCTCGCCGGCGCCCGCGCCACCAATCACGCCGTTCGCCTAGCCCTGGACAATCCGACTCTCGGCGTCGGCGCTCACCTGGCCTACAACCTCGGCTCTCCTCTCCTGTCCGCCGCCGATCTCGACGCCATCTACCATCCCGACGGCCGACCCAGATTCTCCACTCCGCAACTCTGGCTCGCCGTTTCAGCCCGGCCTAAAGTCCGATATCAGCTCTATTGCCATTTTCGATCCCAGATCGAACACCTCCTTCGCCGCGGGATCCGACTCGACCATCTCGATACACACAAGCATCTGCATTTCTGGCCCGCCGTTTTTTCCATCGTCGCACGTCTGGCCGTCGAATTCAACATCCCAGCTCTTCGCCTGATTCGGGAAAATCCCTTCGACCCCGGCCCCATCACTCTCAAAACCAGGACCGCATTAATAATGCTTTCCTGGACCGTTTGTGTTAATATGTTACGTGCATCCAGACTCCGGCGAATCTGCCCGCATCGTTTGATCGGAATAATTCAGACCGGATACTGGACCGACGATTACTTTTTGAATATAGTGAAAATTTTAAAACCAGGCGTCACAGAGATTATGATGCACCCAGGTTATACGCAGGGTTTGGAAAACGAAACGACTCGCCTGATCGATTCCCGATTGGCCGAGTTGAAGGTGTTGACCGATCCGCAAGTGAAGGAGTTGTTTCAGCAATGCCACCGGAAAATCAGGTTGATCGGATTTCAGGATCTGCCGGACCTCACACCGGACCGGCTTCCTCCGGCTGCGATATAAATCGCAAACAGGATTCTACCCTTGAGCTCTCCATCGTTCTGCCTGTCTTCAACGAGGAAGACGCACTGCCTGAACTTTACGAACGGTTGACCGCCGTTTTGAAAAAATTGGATCGCACTTACGAAATCATCTTCATCGACGATGGAAGCCGAGATCGCACCGTCCAGATCATCAAAGATATCGCAGCGGATAATTGCTGCGTCCAACTGATCATCCTTCGCCGGAATTTCGGCCAGACGCCCGCCCTGGCCGCCGGTTTCGACGCCGCTCGCGGAAAAATCATCATCGCCATGGACGCCGATCTTCAGCACACCCCGGAGGAAATTCCCCGTTTCCTCCGGAAAATCGATCAGGGCTACGATATCGTCTCCGGCTGGCGGGCTCGCCGCGTCGATAATTTCTGGATTCGCCGCATCCCATCCCTCATCGCAAATCGACTCATGAAATATCTCAGCGGCGTTGACCTGCACGACTTCGGCACCACCTTCAAGGCCTACCGCGCCGAGGTCATCAAAAATATCAACCTCTACGGCGAACTCCACAGGTTCATCCCAGCCCTGGCCAGTTCAGTCGGAGTTCGCATTTACGAAATCCCTATCAAAAATATCAACCGCCCCTTCGGCAAAAGCAATTACGGTATAGGTCGAACCGTTCGCGTACTCTTCGACCTGCTCACCGTCAAATTTCTACTTAGCTATCTCGGCCGGCCTCTCCAGTTCTTCGGCCTCCTCGGACTCTCGTGCTTTTTCACCGGCGGTATTTTAAGCCTCTACCTGCTATGGGAAAAATTTATCAACAACCTCAGTATCTTTCACGATCACGGCCCGCTGGCCCTTCTCGCCGTACTCCTGATCATCATCAGCGTCAGTTTCATATCCATGGGTCTGCTCGGCGAAGTGCTTTCCCGAATCTACCACGAATCCACAGGACGAAAAATTTACTACGTCCGCGAACATTGGCAAGGCGGACAGAAAAAGGATTAATATCATGGATCAGACACCAAAAATCAAGATTGATAAAGTTAACAGTAACTTCGAACGCGAAAAACTCGTCCGCCCCTTCGGCTTCAAGGGCGGCTATCTTTCTGAACTCTGGCAAACCGTCGCATATATGCAAAGTCCGTCCGGCAATTTCGGCCTGGGTCTTGGCACGCAAAGTGTCCTCTGGTCCGATGCTGAAGTCTTCGCCTCGCATCCTGAATCTGCCGGAAATGTCCTCATGTATGCCATCCTCGATTACGCCCTCAAACAGGCCAAAGGATCATCATTTTCAAATCCAATCAACCTGCTCGAAGAAATCCTCCCCGCCACCTATCGTTACGCAAAAAATATCACCGATCGGTCCGACCTGCGTCTTACATTCGTTCTCAACGCACTTGTGCCCTTCGACAACGCCGCTTGGATGCTCTACGCTCATGAGAATAATCTCACCAGCTACGACGATCTCATCGGCAAAGAATTTCAGCCCGTACTCTGCGAACATCAGAAACAGCTTTGTTCCATCCCGCTGATCGCCTACGGTGTCACCATCGAACAGGTCCGCCAGTTGGCACAATCCGGCTACTTTTTCCTCAAAATCAAAATCGGTTCCGATCCCGAAAAAGACGGCGACCGCAAAAAAATGCTCGAGTGGGACAAACAGCGTTTCCAGCAAATCCATAACGCCGTTTGCGACCTCGAAACCCCATACACACAAAATGGAAAAATCGCCTATTACCTCGACGCCAACGGCCGTTATGACACCAAAGATCGTCTGCGGGAATTTCTCGATTTTACCCGCTCCATCGGCGCCTTCGATCAGATCGTCATCCTCGAAGAACCCTTCCCCGAAGATTTCCACCAGGACGTTAGCGATCTCGGCGTCACCATCGCTGCCGATGAAAGCGCACACAGCGACAAGGACGCACAGGAACGAATCCAGATGGGCTATCGTGCCATCGCCCTCAAGCCCATCGCTAAAACAATGTCCATGAGCCTGAAGGTCGCCAAAATCGCCCAAAAAGCCTCGGTCCCCTGCTATTGTGCCGATCTGACCGTCAATCCGATCCTGGTCGATTGGAACAAATCTTTCGCCGCCAGGCTGCCTGCACTCCCGGGCCTCAATATCGGTGCATTCGAAACCAACGGCGATCAAAACTACAAAAATTGGGATACCCTCTGCTCTTATCATCCCTGCGCTGGTCAGCCATGGACCAAACCACAATCGGGCATCTTCACCCTCGACGACTCCTTCTTCACCAGCGCCGGTGGAATTTTAACGCCGCCCGAACATTATCTGGCCCTGGTCCAATAAGGGTTTTCATATGGCTAAAGATTTATCGAATTACCAAAAGAGCATTATTAACCGGTATTACGACAACCTCGACACCATCATGCTACAGAAACTCCAGGAACTGGTGACCGAGTTATATCTCGCCGAGACTCCGGACAAGAAAAATCGTCTATGGGATC
>CAYMXC010000035.1:692-13143 GCA_964394135.1 uncultured Phycisphaerae bacterium | reverse complement strand
AAACGCCTGCGCCGGTCTCTAAAAAAAAAAATGCGACCGCGGGGTGATACAGTGCGGGGGGGACACTGTACCTGAAGAGGGGAGGACTGACCCACGGCCGCATCAGTTATTTTGTCAAATAAACATATGTAGCCCTTAGGCTATATATAATCATAACATAATATAGAATTGTTTTCAAGTTTGGCAAGGGAAAAATGAAATTTTCACCATTTTATTTTTTTCCCTTGCAAGGGCTTATTAACTTTTCAAACTCGCTTCTAAAGACATTATAGGCGTTCAAATCGTACAGTACGATAAAAATCTTCTCTATTTTCCGATTTTTTTTCGAATACTCAAGCAGTATCGTTTCCATGATCCGCGCGCACTCTGTCATTGGAAATCCCGCAATGCCTGTTCCAATAGCAGGGAACGCCAAACTCCGCACTCCATGCTCTTCAGCTATTGCCAGACTCGCCCGCACGCTTTCCGCCAGAGATTCCGCCGTCGTTCGGCCTCCAAGGCGCATGCTCGCTGCGTGAATCACATACTTCGCCGGTAAATTACCCCCCGTGGATATGGCTGCTTCACCAACTTTTATCGGTCCTTGTCTGTCGCACTCCGCCTGAATTTCCGGTCCGCCTGCGCGAGCAATAGCACCGGCAACGCCCCCACCCAGAATCAGATCGTTGTTCGCCGCGTTCACGATCGCGTCAACATCATACTCCGTCAAATTCCCTTTTTCGATCAAAATTTCAGTCATAATTAACTTTGTACCTCTTTTAACTAAGTAATTTCCATTTTTAGCCGATGTTCTTACCAGCAGTATTGTAAATGTTACGAAAATGCCTGAACTTGATGATTGTGTGATGAGCGACAAAATGAGCAAAACAATGGAAATTCCCATTCACCAGATTGCCGAATTGCCACGCGAACAAGTAATTGAAACCCTCCTGCATTTTCCGGGAACCTTCCAGTTCGATTTTACCCAGGAGTACCTCCAGTCGTTAAGCACCGATCAGCTCCGGCACATGCTCGTGGCCGCCTACATTCACGCTTATCGCAACGATTGCCGGCACAACGCCTGATCCGCCCGCCGCTTCTTATTTTTCGTCGTTAAATCGCATCGAAATCATTTCTTCTTCTCGCCGATTTCGTTTTGACGATATACAAATCGCGTGCCCACACGAAAGTAATCCCAGCAC
The DNA here is from genome assembly GCA_964394135.1 of uncultured Phycisphaerae bacterium. Taxonomy (GTDB): domain Bacteria; phylum Planctomycetota; class Phycisphaerae; order JAAYCJ01; family JAAYCJ01; genus CAYMXC01. Next base: position 11,962 of record CAYMXC010000035.1, on the reverse strand, counting down.
GTAACCACAGCAAGCGTCGTTGTCACGCCCCACAAAACTCGTGTCAGGTAATATGCTGCCTTCAGCCCCGTTTGACCCCAGGAAGCGATATCCGGTGCCAGCAGCGTCAGCATAATCAAAATCATCTGCGCAACCGTCGTCGATTTCCCCGCCCAGTCCGGTTGGATGAAAATCTTGCCCGATACGAGGAAGACCAGCAGAAATCCGATCACAACGAAAATATCTTTTCCGATCGCCGCCACCACCACCCAGTTCGGAAATTGAAAATGAATTCCGCCTGCCGGGGAGACGCACGTTTTTTCGATCCCCAGAAGAATCATCGCACTGAAAATCAGCAGCTTGTCCGCCACGGGATCCAGAAACCGGCCAAGAGGTGTTTCCTGGTGAAGCCGCCGCGCAAGATACCCATCCAGTCCGTCCGACAGCACTGTTATCAGAAAAATAATCGCCGCCCCATGGCGGCTCCACTCCCAGTTCGGCGTCTGAAGGTTCAGCAGCATTACCACGAACGGACCTACAAGGATGATTCGAAGCATCGTCAATCGGTTCGGCCAGGTCAGAATCTTTTCTCTCGCCATTCGGATCCTCCCATGCGTGTGCCGACAGAGCGGCGTATGAACCCACTATATCTTTCCTGTCACGCCCCTCATGTTCCCGTTATTTTCGCGAATGCGGGATTCCATCTTCCTCCCTCATTACGAACTATGAATTTTTTACTGCCCCCGGATCAGCCTCGCGATATCATTATACGTCACAAACGCAAACAACGCGATGATCAAACTCAATCCCACCGCCTGCCACACCGCTGTTGATCGCGGCGACAAGCCACGCCCCCGAACCTTCTCCAGCAGCAGAATGATCATCAACCCGCCGTCCACCACTGGCATAGGCAGAAAATTGATCACCGCCAGATTCGCAGAAATCAACGCCAGGTAGTACAAAAGTGTATAGAATCCCGCCTCCGCAACTTCCTTGCCCTTGTAAATGATGAAAATCGGGCCACTCAACTGCTTGGCCCCGATTGTTCGATTGATCGTCAGTCGCTGCAACATCACATACGCGCTTTTGATGAACGACCACGTCTCTCTGCAGCCCAGCATGATCGCCTCGATTGGATTTTTCCCCTTGATTGTGGTAGTCAGCGGATTCGTCACGAAATCGATTGCATATGTTACATTCTCCGCCCATCGGCTGTCCTTCGGAATCGTCATCGTACCCGTCTGAACCTTCCCGTCGGCTTCAAACGTAATCTTTGCCTCCTGACCAGGATGCGACCGGAACCATTCCACCAAATCGAACCACGTCGACACATCCTTACCCCCGCACGTCAGAATTTTCGCTCCACGAGGCATATTCAGCTTTGACGCCGGCGAGCCTTTCACCACGTCAGATACTACCGCGTGCGTATCGTCAAGCCCGAATTCTCCCATCAGCAGTCCGAAATAGTATTTTCGGAGTGGAACGTACAGCTTTACTGTCTTTCTGCTGCCGTCGTCACGCTGAACGTCTATCGCAATCTCATCCCCGCGATGCGATTTCAAATATGAAATCAATTCCTGCTCGCTCGGATTTGATATCTTGTCCACCTTCAGAATGATATCGCCCGCCTGGGCATATTCCGACAAGTCCTTCCCCTGACCCTCCACCGTAGGCGTGAATAAAAACTTCTGTCGCGGCACCAGCCCAAGAATCGACAAATTCTCTCGTTCTTCGTCAGCAGGTTTGCTTGCCGCTGTCGAAAAACGCTCCGGCTCCGCCAGAATAATCAAATGTGCCCGCTTGCTGACCTTCACCAGACGTTTTTGACCGTCTACTGATCGCTGCACCGTCAGCGTCACAGGCTTTCCCGCTGCCTCGATCAGCTTCTCTTCCACTTCGTGCGAAAATCGTGGCTTAAGCGAATCCACGCCCACAATTACATCCTTCGGCTCCAGGTTCGCCTGGCCCGGAATAGTCATCCCCGGTTCCCGAACCACCAGCGACGCGGCCCCCGGCACTCCGATCTGCTGAATCTCCGCCATCTTGCTGTACAGCGGCTGAACCTGCATCTTGACGATTTTTTTTCCTCGTTGTACTTCAATATCCATCGGCTGATTTGGATCGCTCAGCGCAATAGCCAGTTGAAGTTCGCTGAATTTCAAAATTGATTTCCCGTTTATCGTCAGAAATCGGTCGCCCGGTTCGATCCCCGCCTTAGCTGCCGGACTTTCCGGTAAAACTCTACCCGCCACTGCAGCCGGTGCCTCCCAACCATGCATGAAAATGATCACAAACGCGATCGCCGCAAAAATAACGTTCATCACCACTCCGCCGCTCACCACAAGCATCCGCTGTCCCGGAGTCTTGGCCAGGAACGACGCAGGATCCACCTTCGTAGCATCTACCCTGTCCTGATCCATCGCGAAATCTTCCTGGCCCAGCATCTTCACATATCCGCCCAGCGGCAGCAGACGAATGCAGTAATCCGTATCTCCACGTTTGAACCCCACCAGCCGCGGACCGAACCCGATCGCGAACGTCTCTACGCGAATTCCAACAAGCTTCGCCATCAGAAAATGGCCAAGCTCGTGAACGAAGATAATGATCGAAAACCCGATCAGCACCAGCAGTAGGTACCACGCCCCCTTTAAATATTCCATAATATCAAGCCAGTTGATTGCTGCTATTATTTCCGTATGCATTTATTTACCTCATTTCTTGCCCATCGATCCGATTCCAGCAGGTCCGTCAGCTCGGGCTTACCAATCACCCGGTGACTCGACAAAACCCGCTCCACCATTTCCGTAATCTCACCGAAAACGATCTTCCCGGCCAAAAATGCTTCCACCGCCTCTTCGTTCGCCGCGTTGAACACCGCGCCCGAAGTTCCACCACGCGACGCCACCTCGTAGGCCAGACGCAGCGATGGAAACCGATCGAAATCTGGTTTATAAAAGCTCAAATGCCCAATCTCCGTTAGATCAAGCCTCTTGCTGATCCCTTCCCGTCGCTCAGGCCACGTTAACGCATATTGTATCGGCAGAGCCATGTCCGGGTTCGAAAACTGTCCGATTACCGACCCGTCGCAAAATTCCACCAGCGAATGCACGATCGATTCCGGATGAATCACGACATCAATTGTATCAACCGAAACGTCAAATAGATATTTCGCTTCAATAATTTCCAGTGCCTTGTTCATCATTGTCGCAGAGTCGATCGTAATCTTTCTGCCCATTGACCACGTCGGATGATTCAGTGCCTCTTCCACAGTCGCCCGCCGAATCCGCTCCTTGTCCCAACTCCTAAACGGTCCGCCGCTCGCAGTCAAAAAAATCCGGCGCACTTCCGACCGACGCCCCCCCTGCAGACACTGAAATATTGCACTGTGTTCGCTGTCTACAGGAAGAATATGAACGTGTTTTTCCTTGGCACGGGAAATGACCTTTTCACCCGCCAGCACCAGTGCCTCTTTGCTCGCCAGGCCGATGTCCTTGCCTGCCTCGATTCCCCGCAGTACCGGTAAAATGCTCCTGGCGCCCACGATTGCACAGATCACGAAATCCGCTTCCGGCGATTCCGCCAGCGACTCTACCGCCGCCTCTCCGCCGCTTACCTCGATCGGAAGGTCCGCCAGCGACTCTTTCAAAGCCGTAAGATTCTTTTCGTCGGCAATGGCAACCCGACGAGGCAAAAATTGCCTCGCCTGTTTCGCAAGCTCCTGCCATCGGCCTCCCGCCGCCAGACCCACCACCCGCCAGCCGTCACTTGACCCCGAACTTGCGTGCGAGCCTGAACTTGTGACTGTGGATAATCCCTGAATTACATCCAGAGTTCGCCGGCCGATCGAGCCCGTTGATCCCAATATAACTATTTTTTTGCCCACGTGATTTTCTGTTTTCTAATTTTGGACTGTCACTCGTATAAAAAACCAAAGTATAAGCCCCGCCACAGCAAACCCGCAAGCAAATTCACCCCGCGTTATATTCCCTCTGCCGGTAGTGTCTGCCCGAATTTTCCTGCAACCTCAAAAACACCATTTTCACACATTGTCATTATCGCGTTTTCAAAGGCATGCAGGCCGAAAATCTTATTTCTGTTTGTATGGGAATGACAGTAAAACCGATGATGATTGGAAAAGACGCTGCTGGAAATTTTAGCCATGTACCTTTTGCAAAATTATCAAAGAGTGGGGGGTAACAGACACAGGTGTTGGCTTTGATAAAAGGGTAAGTTATATGATAACGTAAAATAAAAGAGGCCTGAGAATAAACCTTAACCCCCAACGGTTCACACTCAGCGCCTCTTGTTTTAATGCGGCAATGCCAACCTCCCCCGCAAATTATTTGACAATCAGGCATAACCGCATTCAATCGGCCTTCGTTCGGGCCCTTCGGATTTCTTGAGCTGACGAAATAGCGTTTTCAATTTCAGCACGTCGATTGGTGTGTGCTTATCTAATATCTTAAATCATAAGCGAATCGTTCCTTTTTGCAATTAGGAGAAAGCCCTTGTCCGTTATAAGGGAATACACCAAGCAGCAGAGAAAAGTTCTATACATACCCGACCTGCTACACCTGAGTGTAATATAAATCACCTTAAAAATGTAAAATAGAACTGATTGGTCGGTCAACTGATCCAGAAGCTGCTGTCTAATGCCCCGGATGTGGATGAACAGAGCACGTCGTAGTTTTCCTCTACGAATTCTTCCGGCATTTCATGGTACTGTGTCGGGGATGGGTCGATCCGTTCCATACATCGGATGCAGGTCATCTGGCTCCGCTGCATGTTCGAGTCAACACTCATTCGTTCCCCGCACCTAGGACACATGATCATGCTCATCATTTTGCACCCCTTTCGAAAATGATTCAACGTCCATATAATATCATCTCTTTCAGCTAAATGCGAGTATTTTTTTTCTTAAATCTTATTTACAGCGGGATTATTAACCCAGTATGGGGGTTTGATTTGATTTTCATGAGCTTGACAATATCCGCTGACCGAACTTAAAATTAATGTCGGTCACGGATGCGGTTTGCCGAAAGCAAGGCATCTGTAAGCCATTTATCAGATATGCTTAAAGGGGCAAGAGGTTAAGGCGGTAAAGTTATCGTAACTGTCGATTTTGAAGGAAGCTGTATGTATAGGGTCTTCAAAATCCTGATCGAAAAACATCCGGATGGTTATATTGCCTATCCGGTTGGTCTTAAGGGATCCGTTTCGGGCTTCGGCAAAACTTCGGAGGAGGCGGTCTGTGAGGTGAATCAGGCGATCATGGCTCGAATCAGGACCTTTGGAGAAGAGATATTTGATCTGGATTCGCCCATACTAGATGCTTCTCTGACGGATATAGGAATAACCTATTGAGGCTGTCCGAGCCTTTTACATTCACGAGGTAAAAAAGAAATTTCACAAGGACTTTTGCCCGATCGTTTTCATGATACAAAAACAGGAGCGAGGAATGTTCCGTGCTCCTGCGAAAAGGTGTATCTAACTTTTTAATTGTTACACGTGGTCGGCAGCAAGGGCCGCATGATGATGCGTCTTTCGATGCTGATACGCCCTGGCCTGATCAACGAACGCCTCGAGGCGGGTGTCAAGCGTCGGATCACCCTGGCCGTCGAATGTGATCGTAATCGCCGGCATTCCGTTCATATCCACCACGAGTTTCTTCATGATTGCAGATACGATCGTGGATGGCATGCAGGTGAATGGACCAACGTTGATCGTACCATCCGTGCCATGTCGATTGAACTCGATCATCTTGCCTACCGACAGCACTGCCTCGCCTTCAAAACTGTCGTGAATATACGGAGCCGCAAGTTCCATCGCGTGTTCCACCGGCGATTCAATGGCGTCCGGAATCAATTCCATGAACGGTTTGGCCAGTTTTTGCTCGATTTTCTTCTGTATCCGGTCCTTGTACCAGTTCAATATCAGGCTCAGATACTGGCCTTCACGCAGTGAGTTGCGTTTACGCGTAAAATTCGTGTAATACATCCACTCCGCGAAACTGGACAGCGAACAGCGGGCGCCCAGACTCTCAAGCCGTTGAATCAGATAGTCGTTACTGACCACGTGGCTTCGAACGTAAATCTCGCCCACGATTCCGATATGCGGCTTGACGACAGTACGGTCGACCTTGATTCGACCGAACGCTTTGGCTGCCTCACACATCACATCGACCATTTCCGATTCGTCCGGATATCTCTCAATCGTCTCGTTGATCAAATCCACATATTCGCGATAAACCTGCTGCGTCTCGCCGGGATTGATCTCGTAAGGCCGAATAGCCAGCAGCGCCTTGATCAGAACATCGATCGCCACGATACCGTTCCATGCCAGCCGTGTCGGGTCTTTTTTGAATTGCCGGAAATCCTCATAAAAGCTCTTGTCCTGTGATGGCGAAATTACCGGAACGTCGCCATGGCCCACTTCTGCGAGCACCTGTCTATGCAGGCAGTTATATTGACCGAAACGGCAGGGGCCAGAACCGCCTGGCATGAAAAACGCAGCCTTCTTCACATCGCAATCGGGCGATTCAAGCTTCTTCAGCATGTCGCCAGTCGTTACGATACACGGCAAGCATTCTTTACCCGTCGTATATCGCCGGCCAAGTTCCATTGATCGCTGATCCGCCAGCGGCAGAACTTCCGCCGGTTGACCCGACGCTCGGAACGCCGCCGCAAGGGAATATGAATGATCGCCCATCCATGGAATATAGATCTTCCGCTGAGAACAGTCCTGATGCCGGATCGCCAAATCCGACTCTTTCAAGTCGGGTATTTCCTGTCTGTGTGCATTTTTCAGCGATTCCAAAAATGCTTCCAGACGCGTTACTACGCCGGCGTCGGCGCTGTGTTCATCGATTTCGAGCATGAGGCACGGCTTGGGATTCATGATGTCCTTGAAAAATGTCGTGATGAACGAATCCGGACCGCAACTGAAATTGGAAAGGTAAATCGCATGAAGCCGAGGATCGTTCCGCACGATTTTACCAGCCTTCATGATCTTCTGGCCGTATTTCCAATACATACCGTCTTTTTCCTGGTATCGGGCGTTCGAATGGCCTGTGGTCAGATCCAGGAAATCCATTGGAATGGTCAAAATGCCAAGCTTGCGGAGCTTGCCCGGAATGTCCAGACTTACGCCCGGATCGCATCCATTATAAGGCCGCGATACCAACACCATCGCGCTGTCTCCGCTTTTCAGGCCGTCCAGAATCTCCTTTCCGCGAACGCGGCAGGCGGCTTCGAACTCTTTCTGAGTCCGATACGCGATTTTCAGCGCATTAATGATCTGAGATTTGCTGACGCCAAGTTCCTTTGTCAACGGCAGCAGGCATCGCACGAATTCTTTCCACCCGTCCTGCAGCCGGACGAACGGTCGGAGAAATTTCACGCCGGATTTTTCAGGATCCAGTGCCACCTGAATCTGGTAGGGCAGCGTTTGAACGTACGGACATAGTTGATTATTGATCTGAGGCTCTTCCCGCTCCATCGACACCACGCTTGGAATCCACAGATAATCGAGTTTCTTGTCCAGGAGGTCCATCACATGGCCGTGGGCTACCTTTACCGGAAAGCATGGCTGCGAAAGAACTACTTCCACGCCGCGACGGATCAGGTTCTTGGTTGATGCGCTGCTGATGATCGGATCGAAGCCCAGTTCATCGAAAAATACGCCCCACAGCGGCAAAAGTTGATAATTGCTTAACGCCAGCGGAATCCCAACCGTCTTGCGGTCGCCTCGAGGTTTTCGCCGAGTCCGGCTGAACTTTTCCAGCATTTGCTGACGCTCGTGGAACAGATTCGGAATCGAACTGGTCTTAGATTCATCCGATTTCTTCACGTTATACCGATCGCAACGCGACCCGTAAAACAGTGGCTCAGATCCTTCGATTATGACTTCGTTGATTTCGCAGTTGTTCGAGCAATGTGTGCATTCAAACGATTTGATCGTATATTTCCGCTGCGAAATGTCGAATCCGCGGAATTGACTTTTGGTCTCGGTGGCAAGCGTAGCCATGTACTGCTTCGCAAGGATCGCCACACCGATGGCACCTGTGACTTCGTGGTGGGGGGGCACTGTTACCGTCTTGCCCGTCACTGCCTCGAACGCCGCCACCACGCCCTTGTTGAAGGCCGTTCCGCCCTGGAAGAATACTCGCTTGCCGACTTTCCGGTGCATTACCACCCGGTTAAGGTAATTGGTTACGATCGAATAGCACAACCCAGCCACAAGGTCTTCTGTCCTTGCGCCTTGCTGCTGGTAGTTGATCAGATCCGATTCCATGAACACTGTCCACCGCTCACCCAGTCGGATGGGCGATTCCGCCCCCAGCGCCATGTTGCTGAATTGTGTCTTTATGTCGATCCCCAGGCGTTCCGCCTGCTCTTCGAGAAACGAACCAGTTCCCGCCGCGCACGCATGGTTCATCTCGAAATCCACCACCACGCCGTTTTCCAGAGATATATATTTCGAATCCTGGCCCCCGATCTCAAAAATCGTATCCACACTCGGATCGATAAACGCCGCCGCCGTCGCCTGAGCTGTGATCTCGTTGACCACAGTGTCAGCGCCGACGAAATCGCCCGTCAGATATCGGCCGGACCCCGTCGTTGCAACTCCCTTGATTTCTACCTTGTCGTTGACGAGTTGCCCTACCTCGAGCAAACCCTTGCGAACCGCTTCCAGCGGCCGGCCTGCCGTCATCAAATACGACTTGGCCAGAACCCGGCATTGCTCGTCGATCACCACCACGTTCGTGCTGATCGATCCGACGTCGATTCCGAGATATGCCGGAACTTTCTCTCCAGGCTTGAGCTTTCCGAAAACCTCGTCCGCCGCCGTTCGCATATCAGGATAGCCGTCTTTCGGCCGTTGCAGTTTTGCCAATCGGTGCCCGATCGTCTGCTGGCTCTTTAGATATTCTCGAAGCGGATGAAGATTGATCTCAGCGCACGATTTTTCATCCCAGTCGCGCCGGCTCAGAAGTGCCGCCCCGATCGCCCCCGTCACAGAGTGCAATTCCGGAACGACAAATTCCCCTTCGCCCGATGCCTCGATAACTTCCTTCAGTGCCCGGATTACGCCCAGGTTGTAGGCCACACCTCCGCAAAAGACCACCGGTTTGAGGAATTCCTTGCCCCGGCCGAGGTTGCTTCGGAGATTTCTCGCCAGTCCGAAACACAAACCCGCCAGAACGTCATACACAGGCGTCGCCTTTTGTTGAAGGTGAATCATGTCCGACTTGGCGAACACCGAACACCGGCCCGCAACTCGCGGCGGTGTCTCCGACTGCATCGCCAGCTTGCCGAACTCATTCTCGATATTAATCCCCAGACGCGATGCCTGCTGATCCAGAAAGCTCCCCGTCCCCGCTGCACATGCCGTGTTCATTGCGAAATCATCGATCCCCGATATGTCGTTCGAATCGGCGGTTAGAAAAATCAGTTTCGAATCCTGCCCGCCCATTTCGATGATCGTTCGTGCCTTGGGAACCAGATTCCGTACTGCCGCCGCCTGACAGCTTAATTCGTTGATGAACTTCGCGTCCATCAGCTTGCAGATGAACCGGCCCGCAGTGCCCGTTCCCGAAAATGTCGCCACTTCCTTCCCCACATGACGATGGAGAATCTCCTCTAGAAGTTCCAGCGTTACCTTCACGGGCTGGCCCAGGTGACGACGATAATAATGTTCGATTACCTTGCCGTGCTTGTCCAGAACCGCTGCCTTCGCCGCGATCGACCCCACGTCGAACCCGATATGAACGCTGGATCGTGCATCTTGATGCAATTCATGCGGTATCGTCTTGGCTGTTTGACCGATATTCGTACTAGTTGTATTTGGCATGTATCAAACTCCTTTTCCACCCTCGGAGTCTATCGTTCCGCAGGCGGAGATATTATACATACGGATTTCTCTCCCGGGCAGCCCTTATTTCCGGGGCCGAACCGTTACCCGCAGCGGAGAGATGAATCGGACGCTTGCCGATCAGACGTTTCACTCCGCTTTGCAGGGTGCTCGTTCCTGATGTCTCGCGGATGATCGGCAAAGTTATCCATGCCTGCAACATCCCGAATCAATCATTATACATAACAATTTCGCGCAGTGAAAGGTTTTGCTTGAACTATGTGGGTAAAAAGGAATAGAATATGATATTTATACAAATTTGTAATAAACACATGAGGTTCTGAAATGGCGATACACGAAGCACAAATGGAACTGCTTTACGAAATTACCAAGGCAATCACTGATTCCCTGGATTTAAGAAAGAGCCTAAGTGACGTTCTGCAAAAGCTTAATGAAAAAGTTGGTATGATGCGGGCCACCATCACACTATTCGATCCTACCACCGAAACCATCCGCATCGAGCACGCCCATGGCATCTCGGAAGAGGCCAAACGAAAGGGATTTTACAAAATTGGCGAAGGAATCACCGGCACCGTTGTCAAAACCGGCGAGCCGGTCATCGTCCCCCGCATCGATCAGGACCCTCGCTTCCTTGATAAAACCGGCAGCCGAGCCGACCTGAATCTGGAAAAGTTATCCTTCATCAGCGTCCCCATCAAGCTTTCCGGCAGTACCATCGGTACCCTCGGCGTCGATTGCGCCTACAAGGGCACCGATGTCCTCAAAAACAACGTCAGGCTCCTGAAAATCGTCGCCTCCATTATTGCCCAGGCTGTCCATCTGGCCCATTCTGTCGAGGAGGAACGAAATCGGCTAATGGATGAAAATCTGCAACTGCGAAATCAACTGCAGGAGCGCTATCACATCGAGGGAATTGTCGGAAAATCCAGCAAAATGCGCGAGGTCCTTGAACTGGTCCGGCAGGTGGCTCCGAGCAACACCACCGTCCTGATTCGCGGCGAGACCGGAACGGGCAAGGAACTTATCGCACAGGCCATCCATTACAATTCCTCCCGTGCCAAAGAACCTTTCGTGAAAATCAATTGCGCCGCCTTGCCCGAAACCCTGCTCGAAAGTGAACTCTTCGGCTACGAAAAGGGGGCCTTCACAGGCGCCACCCGTTCGCGAAAAGGACGTTTCCACCAGGCACACAAGGGAACGCTCTTCCTGGACGAAATCGCCGATATGCCCCCAGCCATCCAGGCCAAAATCCTCCGCGTCCTGCAGTTCAAGGAATTCGAACCCCTCGGCAGCAACGAAACGGTCAAGGTCGATGTCCGCGTCCTGGCCGCAACGGGAAGGGATCTGGATGAACTGGTCAAAAAAGAGGCCTTTCGGCTAGGCCTCTATTATCGCATCAACGTCTTTCCCATTTTTCT
>CAYMXC010000035.1:0-682 GCA_964394135.1 uncultured Phycisphaerae bacterium | reverse complement strand
GCCGGCTACGTGCAGCAGCTTGACCGCCTCCGGGTTGATCTGGGCCGTAGAGTCAACATGCGGGCCGCGGCACAGATCGGTGAAAATACCCTGTGAAAAAGTGATATCATCATGTTGGCAGACCACTTCCTTGAACGCTACAGCCGTGAAAATGCAAAACAGGTCCGACGCATTTCCACCCCAGCCATCGACATGCTCCTGAGCTACCATTGGCCCGGCAACGTTCGCGAACTCGAAAGCTGCATCGAGCGGGCCGTCCTCGTCTGCAATAGCGATGTTATTCGCGCAGAACATCTGCCGCCGTCACTCCAGACCGCCGTTGAACCGGGCGGCGCCGTCGGCAGCACTCTGACCGGAGCGGTGGAAAATCTCGAAAGGGAAATGATCCTTGAGGCGATGAAGTCCTGTCATGGCCATCAGGGCCACGCCGCCAAACATCTCGGCATTACGCTTCGCATGCTCGGCTACAAAATCCAGAAATACGGCATCGACCCCAAAATCTACGCCAGCAAAGGCCTTCCCGTTGGGTAGAAAAAACGATAATGTGCCAACGGTAGGGTGCGTCGCGACGCACTGCTTCCAAGCGAGGAAAATGATTGCGGAGGGAAAGGTGATGCGTCAAGACACATCCATCTTTTCTTTGAATTACGAACTATAGATGCCCCATTTCTTTTTTGAGCCC
>CAYMXC010000034.1:3225-13190 GCA_964394135.1 uncultured Phycisphaerae bacterium | reverse complement strand
AGAACTTTTTCAAGCTCAGGAAAATATAAAGGTGTCTCGCCTTTTTTTCCTGTTCCAGTCCATAATGGATAGTGCATAAAAACAAAAGTCCATCGCACATTTGGATGCGCTGCTAAAACGTCTTTCGCAAAGGCAAATTGCGCTTCGCCCAATCCCCAGCGATGATTTTCCCCGCCCATGGAATTCAGGCAAAGAAAGAGCGTATTTTTGTAGATAAACCAATAATACGTCGGGCCACGCAAACTTCGCCATAACTTTTCCGTCGCGTCGATGGCCTTCTGGGATTCACCGAAATTACAATAATCGTGGTTACCGGGCACAAAGAAAAACGGGGCTTCCAGCTTTTTAAGAATTCCATCGACTACGGACCACTGTGCACCTAATTTATCGACGTCACCGGTATATCCCTCGATATAGTCGCCGACCGACATCACCATCGCAGGGCGCAATAAGTTCAGCTTTTCCACAGCCGCTTCAAATACCCATGCCCGACAGCCGCCATTGCGATCCGCCACGACAGCAAATTGAAAATCGCTTCCCGTTTCAGGGAATCGCGTATGGGTCCAGGGATAGGGGCCGGACATTACACTCGAGTTGAACGTAGGCTCACAATAACCCTTTGCTGCAGCGAAACCCAAAACAATCATGCAAAACCATTGTACCGTCAAAATCGTTTTCATCGCGAGAGTCCTTATATTAAACAATATACAATGTCGAACCGACGTTTATTATGTCTCATGGACAATATTATTCCTATATTTTTTCTCATGAAACCGAAGACGTTCGCATCGAGGGTGTAAATTTTACAAGATTTACTCTTTGACATATTTGTTCAATATATTAAACTGTAATATATCAAACAAATGTATGATATATAGAACGGAGAAATCAACATGAAAGCTATAGCCAAGTTGCAACCCGCAGAAGGATTACAGATTATCGACGTACCGAAGCCGACACCTGGGCCGCGGGAAGTGCTGGTGCGGGTCAGAAAGACAGGAATTTGCGGGACGGACCGACATATTTATGAATGGGATGCGTGGGCCGCCGGCCGCATCAAGCCGCCGGTAGTGGCGGGACATGAATTCGTGGGAATTGTCGAAGATACGGGCGTGGCGGTTCAATCGGTTCGGCCAGGAGATCGGGTAAGTGGCGAAGGACATATCGGATGCGGGCACTGCTTTTGCTGCCGAACAGGACAAAGTCACATCTGCGACGCTGTGGATATCATCGGTGTGGATATCAATGGGTGTTTCGCTCCGTATGTGGTGCAGCCGGAGAGCAAAATCTGGAACGTGGACCCGGCTATTACGGACGAGCAGGCATGCCTGTTCGATCCGTTCGGCAATGCGATGCACACCGTGATGGCTCAGCCGATTTCCGGCAAACAGATTCTGGTTACAGGATGCGGAACGATCGGATTGATGGCGATCGGAATCGCCCACGTGGGTGGAGCTGATCGGGTCATCGCGATCGAACCCAATCCGGTCAAACGTGAACTGGCAAAAATAATGGGGGCGGATTTTGTTTTAGAGGCGGCACAGCAGGACGATGTGAAAAAATTGACAGATCGCGACGGCGTAGATGTACTGCTTGAAGTAAGCGGACATCCCAAAGCCATCAACGACGGTTTCAAATGCGTTCGAAACGGGGGGCAGGTGAGTCTGCTTGGAATCCCGGCCGGCGATATCACACTGCCCTGGGCTTCGCAAATTATTTTCAAAGGCCTGACAATTCACGGAATCAATGGGCGGAAAATGTACGATACTTGGTACCAGTGCGAAAGTTTTCTCCGCCGATATCCGAAACTGATCGAACCGCTGATCACACATCGATTGCCGTTCGATCGATTTGAAGAGGGAATTCGCGCCATGCAGGCTGGGAATGCATGCAAAGTGGTCCTTGACTGGCAGATCGCTAACTAAAAAAGGAGTTTATGATGAACAAGGCAATACAGAATATTCAAACGGAAATCGATCAGCTTCGCAGCAAAGGGACATACAAGGAAACTTTGACCGTCGCCGGCGCAATGGGTCCGGTGGTTCGATTGGGCGACGGAAGAGAAGTTGTGAATCTATGCAGCAACAACTACCTGGGCCTGGCGGATCATCCGGAAGTGCTTGATGGGGCGCGCGAGGCCATGACTCGATATGGATTCGGAACGGCGTCGGTACGGTTTATTTGCGGCACGATGGCGATTCACCTCGAACTGGAACGCAAGATCGCGGAATTTTGCGGCATGCAAAAAGCTACTACTTACGTTTCCTGCTGGAATGCGAATGAAGCTATGGTCTCGACATTGATGGGCGATGGAGATTTCGTCATCAGCGACGAATTGAATCACGCCAGTATTATCGATGCTTGCAGATTATGCGGTAAAACCGTTCAGCGGTTGATCTATCGTCACAGCGATATGGCGGACTTGGAAGAAAAACTGAAAGGGACCGCCAAAGCCCGCCGAACACTGGTGATTACCGACGGAGTTTTCAGCATGGAAGGCGATCTGGCAAAATTACCGGAAATTGTCGATCTTGCAGGCCGATATGGGGCATTGGTGGCGGTCGACGATTCGCATGCGCACGGTGTATTAGGTCGCACCGGCCATGGAACGCCGGAATATTTTAACGTAAAAGTCGATATCGTAACAGGCACGCTGGGCAAGGCTCTGGGCGGCGCGGCCGGCGGCTTTATTGCATCCTGTAATCCGATCATCGAGTTGATGACTCAGCGTTCTCGTCCTCAACTTTTCAGCAATTCCCTGCCCCCCGCCGTGGCGGGCGGAGCAATGGCGGCCTTGGGCGTGCTGCAGCGAGAACCTCAGCGGGTTGCCAATCTTCAGGAAAATGTCGGATATCTGCGGAAGGGATTGCAACAATTAGGCTATGAAGTGATTCAATCGCCGAGTGCAATCTTGCCGATCATGATCGGCGATACGGCTAAGGCAATTCGTTGTGCCAAAACCATGCTCGAACACGGTATTCTGATCACTGGATTTGGTTTTCCCGTTGTTCCGGAAGGAAAGGCACGGTTGCGTGCACAGGTATCCGCTGTTCATACTCGAAATCATCTGGATAAAGTGCTCGAAGCCTTCTCGTCGATTACATCCCTTGCAACTAAATAAAAAAAACATCTACTCGACACGTACATCGAACAAAGATGGTGAACATAACTCACCCTGCTACTACTGTTACATCAACGGGCTTATACTCTTCAGCCATACTCGAGGTGGAAAAATTGCGTTTTGCATTTCCGATTGTTCTCAGATTATAATAGATAAAATTCGATGAATTGTTTTGCAGGCGACGAACCCGCGAAAAACAAAACGAGGAGTTGTTCGATGAAGAAAAAGGTGTTAATGTGGACGCTGACAATGGGGGCGTCGTTATATTGTTTGGGATGCGATGGTGGACTTCTTCTTGATGCTACTGCCGTTCAGCTGGAAACATCGCTGATCTCCTTATTCGACGGATTAGTTACCTTGCTGGTGTATAACGCCTTTAATCTACCGACCACTACGAATTTTTAATGGTTTAACTCCTACAAATAAACGCCCAATGATACTTGAGTGTATGATGAAACTAGTACACCGTATCAGAACAAACGGATTTGGCTTGAAACAGGGTCGATGGCCAGGAAACAAATCGAAATTCTGGAGCACACGGCCGATATAGCGCTGCGTCTAAATGCAAAAGACCTGAAAGGCCTTTTTAAATTGGGGGGCCGCGCATTATACGAAGTAATCGGGGAACCGGTGCCACTGGATGAACCGGGGGACAATTACGAGCTGATCCTGCAGGCGGGAAATCGGGAAGACTTATTTCACGACTGGCTGATGGAGATTTTGTATTGGTTTCAGGTTCGTAAAGTAATATTTGACAAATATAAATTAATTATTTTGAATGAAACTCGGGTAAAGGCCATCGCCCATGGCAGAAAGATTGATACCCAAAAATCCAGAATCCATCTGGAAATCAAGGCGGTGACCTATCACCACCTGAAGATCGAGGAAACACAAGGAGGGATTACGGCCACTGTTATTTTCGACATTTGAGCTTAACAGCTGGTCGTTATAATAATTAGAGAAATGAGGGACGAGAGATGACAACAGACGGCGTATGGAAAGGTTCGCTGGAACAGATCGACGAGTATCGATATCGAATTCCGATGAACTATAAACCCGGCATGAAGGTACCAGGGCTTATTTTCGCCTCGCCGGAATTGATCGAACAGATTAAAAAAGACCAGGCCCCGGAGCAGGTAGCGAATGTAGCCACGCTGCCGGGTATCGTTGGATATTCACTGGCCATGCCGGATATTCATTGGGGATATGGATTTTGCATCGGGGGTGTTGCAGCGACGGATCCTGAAGCGGGCGGAGTGATCAGTCCCGGGGGCGTAGGTTACGACATCAACTGCGGGGTTCGCATCCTACGGACCAACCTGGAAGCCAAGGACATTCACGGCAGCATCGAAAAGCTAATTCGCAAAATGTTCGAGCATGTCCCCGCAGGAGTAGGCAAGGGTGGTAAATATCGTTTCGTGAAAGGAGAGACCCGAAATATCCTAGCCAGCGGTGTACCGTGGGTTGTAGGTAAAGGGCTGGGCAACGAGCGGGATATAGAATGTTGTGAAGCCGGCGGGTGTATCGAAGATGCTGATCCAGACACGGTGTCCAACCGTGCTTACGAACGTGGCGAGGACCAGTGTGGCACATTGGGGTCCGGCAACCACTTCATGGAAGTTCAGGAAGTAGTGGAAATCTACGACGCCCGGATCGCCGAGGCCTTCGGTATTCACCTGGGGCAGGCAGTTGTCATGATCCATTCGGGTTCCCGGGGCCTGGGCTATCAGGTCTGCGACGATGCCCTTGGTGCCCTACGAGATATACCCGCCCGATACGGGATCGAATTGCCCGATCGACAGCTGGTTTGTGCCCCGGTACACAGCAAGGAAGGCCAGCGTTACCTGGGGGCGATGCGGGCGGCAGCCAACTTTGCATGGGCCAATCGGCAAATTCTGACTCACCTGGTTCGAGAAGTCTTTATTGACTTTTTCGGCCGGAATCTCGAAAGTCTGGGTATGGAATTAATTTACGATGTAGCGCATAATATAGCTAAGATGGAAGAACATGAAATCGATGGTGAAAAGAAGATGCTCTGCGTGCATCGCAAAGGCGCGACTCGTGCGTTTCCCGCAGGCCACGCGGAACTGCCTCCACGTTATCGCGAGTTCGGCCAGCCTGTAATTATTCCCGGCGATATGGGTCGTGCCAGTTTCCTGCTGACTGGAACATCGACGGTCATGGCACAAAGTTTCGGCAGCACATGCCATGGAGCGGGCAGAGTGATGTCCCGCGGTGCTGCGATTCGGGCCGCCCACGGGCGATCCATTTATCATGAATTGTTCAGCCAGGGCATCGTGGCCTTGTGCCGGGACCGTCAGGGTCTGGCGGAAGAGCAGCCCGCAGCCTACAAGGATGTAGCCCAGGTGGTCCATGCGGTTGCCGGGGCAGGACTATCCCACAAAGTAGCCAAAATGAAACCTTTGGGTGTTATTAAAGGATAGACAATGACGAAGCGTAGAATCAAATGGGCCTCTGTGAAAATGGTAATGGTGGTTATTGCCGTGCTGATGGTGACCGGTTGCGGGATGGAGATGCTCTCGCCACCGGATAACACGGTGGACTCAACGGGATCAAACAACGACTTTACTGAAGCCCAAGCCGTCAATGCGGATCAGGCGAAATCGACCGAAATCAACGGAACCCTGACCTATCAGGATGACCTCGACGTCTACCTTCTGGGTTCTTTCCAGCCGGGACAACAGCTGACCATTCAGCTCAAAAGTGCAAGTTCTCTATCGGGTTCAACAGTATCAGTCGGCCTGTTTGACAAGGATTACAATGTCGCTTATCTGGTAGAAGACGTTTACATTGCGTCGAAATTCGATCAGGTTCTGACTCACGTGGTTCGCAAAGGGGGTAATTATTATCTAGCTGTCACCGCAGTCGACCTAACCATGTGGAGCACTCGAAGTTACAGCGTTCGCGTCGATGTCGATTCTTCCTCGGTACCAACGTCCAAATCACAGACTGTGTTTCTCAATTTCAATGGAGTTTCTCAAATCAATATCGGAGGAAATCCATTTTTCAATCTCCAGCCGTTCTCGAATCTGGGCCAATTCGGTACGTCGGTTATCGCCACTAATATCGTCAGTAAGGTTAAACAAGCTTACACTGGATTTGATGTGACATTCGTCTCATCCATCATCAGTGCCGAACCTTCAGGCAATCATAGCACTGTCTTTATCACAGGCAGCGAAGGAGATTACTATGGCCTGGCGGACAGTATCGACTGGTACGATCAGGATTCGCAGGATAATGCTGTAATCTTTGCCGAAGAGTTTCTCCATTCGGGAATCACTACGACGGAGTTCACAACCGCTGTCAGCAACGTCGTTTCGCATGAACTGGGTCATCTGCTTGGTCTGGTTCACACCGATGACGACACCGAGTTGATGGATCAAACTACGCCCACCACACAACTGGAAAATTCTCAGAATTTCCACCGTGCTCCGCTGCCCTCTGATGAGTTCCCCATCGGTTATGAAGATACCATCGAACTACTCGAATTCGCCGTCGGGCTGTGATATCCGCTCAATTATTGCTGCCGGTAAAAATGCAAAGGGCGAGTCGACACTCGCCCTAAGATTCTTTCCGTATTGAACGATCTATTCGCGAACTCTTTCACGTCCGCCGAAATCACGGCGACCGCCGCGATCGCGATCACGGCCACCGCCTCGCCGTTCACCGGCACCGGCCGGTGGACTGTCCGGCAAAGACGCTTCGAGTTCAGGGTTTAAGCCCTTCATCGAAAGCTTTACACGGCCCTGATCGTCAATGCCGATGACTTTGACCTTGACGGTATCACCGACCTTGACGACATCAGTAACCGCACCGACATATTTGTCGGCCAGTTCGCTGATATGGACCAATCCATCCTGCCCGGGCAGCACTTCAACGAAAGCGCCGAACTCCTTGATAGAAATGACTTCGGCGGTGTAGACCTTGCCAACCTTGACATCTTCCGTGATGGATTCGACCGCCTCGCGAGCCCGCTGGGCACCATCGCCGCTGACGCAGGAAATATAGACAGTGCCGTCATCCTCGATTTCGATGGTGGCACCGGTGTCTTCCTGTATCTTGCGGATCATCTTGCCGCCGGGACCGATGACCTTACCGATCTTTTCAGGATCGATCTTGATGGTAATGAGTTTAGGAGCATATTCGGAAATACTGGCCCGGGGCGCCGGCAGGGTTGCCCGAATAATTTCCAGAATTTTGAGGCGCGCCTCTTTGGCCCGCTGCAAGGTGGACTCGATAATGTCAAAGGGCAGACCGTTGATCTTCAAGTCCAGCTGGATACCGGTAATTCCCTTGGTCGTTCCCGCGACTTTGAAATCCATATCCCCGAAATGATCCTCGTCTCCGATGATATCAGTCAACAGGACGGTCTTGCCGGGTGCGGACACCATGCCGATACTGATACCGGCCACCGGATCTACTATCGGAACGCCGGCGTCCATCAGAGAAAGGGTTCCGCCGCAGACCGTCGCCATGGAACTGGAGCCGTTGGGTTCGGTAATATCGGAAACCACGCGGATCGTGTAAGGAAGATCGTCACCGGAAGGCATGACCTGTGCGAGGGATGGCTCTGCCAACGCACCGTGCCCGATTTCCCTTCGACCCGGCCCGCGAATTGGACGAATTTCGCCAACGCTGTAAGGCGGAAAGTTGTAATCGAGCATGAACTTTTTGCTGTATTCCTCGGTCAGACCGTCGATGATCTGCTCGTCTTCCGATGTACCGAGTGTGGTGGTGACCAGAGCCTGAGTTTCACCGCGGGTAAAGATCGCTGAACCGTGCGTGCGAGGCAAAAGCCCCACTTCGCAGGAAATAGGTCGAATCTGATCGTACTGCCGGCCATCGGACCGTTTGCCTTCAAGAATCATTTCACGAACAATGCTTTCCTCAAAATCCTCAAAGGCCAGGCTGAACAGCATCTTTAATAAATCCTGGTTTTCAGCGGTTTCAGGGACAAACTTTGCAGCCGCCGCATCCTTGACGGCCTTGATGGCCTCAGCACGTTGCTGTTTGAGGGCGACTTCCTTAGCCTGACGAAGCTGAGACCGGAATTCCTTGTTCAAACCCGAAAGAATCTGATCAAATTCAGGGGGCAAAGCGGGAATCGGCTGCTTGGTTGGTTTAACCTGAGCGATAAACTCCTCGATCATTTCGCAAATTTGTTTAATAGCATCGTGACCAAACTTCATCGCCCCAAGTACGACGTCTTCCGGACAGGACTGACAGCCCAGTTCGATCATATTGACGGCATCCTTATGGCCGGCAAGCACCAGGTCCATATCGGAAAATTCCAGTTGGCTCTGGCTCGGATTCAATATATACTGCCCCTCCAGCCGGCCCACCCGCACAGCGGCGATGGGACCCAGGAATGGAACAGGTGAGATGGACAATGCGGCAGAGCTGGCAATCACTGCCAAAATATCCGGATCGTTTTTCTGATCCGCGGAAAGGACCGACGCCATTATCTGAACTTCGTCAAAATATCCCTTTGGAAACAGGGGACGAATGGGGCGGTCAATCATCCGCATGGTCAGGATTTCCTTATTGGTCGGACGACCTTCACGCTTGATAAAACCTCCCGGGAATTTTCCAGCCGCATAGGTCTTTTCGCGATAATCCACTGTAAGGGGGAAGAATGCATCTTCCTGGGGTTCCGACGGCTCCGAAACAACAGTTGACAGGACAATAGTGTCCCCGTAACGCACCACGGCGGCACCATGGGCCTGCCGGGCTATTTTGCCGGTCTCGATGGATAACATCCGCCCGGCAATCTCTCGTTCAACTCTAAAAACTGCCATTACTTTGTACTCCTACATACATAACATCTATTTCTATACTTTTCTCTTTTTTTATCTTCGTTTTAAAATATTTTTGTATTATTAATAATTTTAATAACAATTAACGGGCGACCCTGATAAAACAAGACCGCCCGCTTGACGTTAAAATGATTGTTTATTTTCGTAAGCCTAAATCTGTAATGATTTTGTGATATTTCTCAAGATCGGTTCGTCGAAGGTATTTCAGCAGCGCGTTTCGCTTGCCAACCATCTTAATCAAACCCCGCCTTGAAGAATGATCCTTCACATGATCACGCAAATGTTCCGTCAGATGTGTAATGCGTGTCGTCAAGATAGCGATCTGTACTTCGGTCGAGCCACTATCCATTTCATTTCTTCGATATTGCTCTCGAGCCGCACGTTTTTTTTCTGCCAGAATTTCCATAACTGAACACTTACTCCTGATAACTATTATTACTGCTTTAACTTTATTGCTTTGTATTCTCTATTGTAAGTTTTTGATAATAAATCAACCCGGCCGATCAGGCAACGGGTTCTTCCAGAAATTTTTTCACCGCTGTCAGTAACCGATCCATTCGGAACGGCTTGTTCAAATACTCATTGACACCCAGACTCTTGGCATAATCTTTGTGTCGCTGGCCCGGATTACCGGTAATCATGATCACATAAGGTTTTTTTGATTTGGCACGATCCCGTTTCATTCGGACGCGTTCCATAACCAGAAAACCCGATTTTTTCGGCAGCATCATGTCCAGCACCACAACATCCGGATCATCTTTTTCGACCTTATCAACGGCCTGATTTCCGTTAGTCGCACGATCTAGCGATATTCCCGTTAACTGTTGCCGCAGGGTGGTTTCCATGGCAACTAATATTTCCTCATCGTCGTCCACAAGTAAGACTTTCTTTTTTGCTTCCGAGCCCTCAACCATGGGCATGTCCTCTCTATTTTAAGACAAACGGTTAGTTTAGAAAAACAGTAAGCAAATGTCAACGCAAATGCCAGGTGTTTATTTCGGGACAAA